>CAZFCL010000025.1:11693-12699 GCA_964517705.1 uncultured Zetaproteobacteria bacterium
ATCGCCATCGCCTTTGCCCATGGCTCTAACGATGTCGCCAATGCTATCGGCCCGGTCGCTGCCATTGTCGGTATTGTCCAGAGCGCTGGTGAAATTACTGCTAAATCGGCCACGCCAATATGGATTCTTCTGCTTGGCGGCGGAGGTATTATCATCGGCCTTGTCACCTACGGGCACAGGGTCATCGCCACTGTCGGCTCTGGCATCACCGAGCTGACACCCAGCCGTGGCTTTGCTGCCACACTGGGTGCCGCAGTTACCATCGTATTTGCATCTGGAACAGGCCTGCCAATCTCCACCACGCATACACTTGTGGGCGGTGTTCTGGGCGTAGGGCTGGCACGAGGCATTGGCGCACTGAATGGCAATGTCATCAAAACCATCTTTATGTCCTGGGTTGTCACGCTGCCTGCCGGTGCCATCCTCTCCATCCTCTTCTTCTTCACCTTTAAGGGGATGTTTACGTAGTTATCTAAAACCAAACAAAAAAGGCAGCCAGTTGGCTGCCTTTTTTATGCTGTGCAGTTGATCTGTTAACCGATGAACTTACCACTCTTCAAACGCTGACGCTCCATATTCTCAATCTCACGCGAACCGGAAATCACCACACTTTCATCCGGCACAATATCAAGGCTCTGATCGTGCTTCTCATAGTGCACAGAGTTAAGAATCACCTTCATGGCGTTGAGCCGGCAGAGGTGCTTATCCATAGAGCGGATAACAGTCCACGGTGAAGATGAGGTGTGCGTGCGCTTGAGCATATTATACTTCATGTTGGTGAAATCATCCCAACGCTCCTGCGCCTGCATATCCACCTCTGAAAGCTTCCACTGCCGCAATGGATCATCATGGCGACGTTCAAAACGCTTCTGCTGAACATCCTTGGTGACACTAAAGTAGAGCTTCACCAGGATCGTTCCCTGACGTACCAGCTCCTTCTCAAAGCCTGTGACACCCTTCATAAAGTTTTTATATTCTGATTCAGAGCAGAAGCCAAATACAGGCT
>CAZFCL010000026.1:0-12320 GCA_964517705.1 uncultured Zetaproteobacteria bacterium
GCTGCGCTCTGCATACCGCTTTATTCGCGATACGTTCGGCCGCTATCTATCTGAAGAGGTGGTCGATAGCCTGATAGACTCTCCGCAAGGGCTGGAGCTTGGTGGTGAAAAGCGTGATGTGACCGTGTTGATGTCCGATCTCAGGGGTTTCACTTCAATTGGTGAACGGCTGCCAGCCGAAACGGTTGTCGATATGATTAACATTTACCTTGGCGCGATGACTGAAGTGATTCAAAAATATATGGGCACCATTGATGAGTTTATCGGGGATGCTATTTTGGTGATCTTTGGTGCGCCGGTTCAGCGTGAGGATGATGCCTTGCGGGCGGTGCGTTGTGCTGTCGAGATGCAGCTGGCCATGGAGATGGTGAACGGGCGATATAAAGAACTCGGATATCCTGAGGTGAAGATGGGGATTGGTATCAATAGCGGAGCTGCGATTGTGGGTAATATTGGCTCAAAGAAACGCAGTAAGTATGCGGTGGTTGGCCGCGCTGTGAACACTGCATCGCGAATTGAGTCTTACACAGTAGGTGGCCAGATACTTGTTTCCGATGCAGCACGTCAGGCCTGCTCTGAGGATCTTCGAATTGATGGTGAAATCAAGGTGATGCCCAAGGGTGTGAATGCGGAGGTGATCGTTTTTGATATTGGTGGTGTTTATGGGGATGCGCCGCTTCTTCTGCCTGAGAAAAAAGATGAACCACTGCTTGATCTGGCCGGGCCCGTAGATGTGCAGGTCTCTCCTTTAGAGGGTAAATTTGTGCAGGGCTCATTTAAGGGGCAGGTTCTGGGAGTAGGTAGTTCGACGCTCCGGCTTGCGCTTGAGCAGAAGGTACCGGCGCTTGGCGATATGAAAATTGTACTGCAAGGTGGGGCTGCGCTCTATGCTAAGGTGCTACGTGTACTTTCTGATGAACCCCACACTGTATCTGCTCTGCTGACTTACACTTCACCTGAGGCAGGGTTATTTATAAAGGAACTCTTTGAAGGAGGCTCAAACCGATGAGTTTGCTGCTGCATATTTCTGACTTGCACCTTTTTGAAGATAGTCGGGGTGAGTTAAAAGGTATATGTACGAATGACAGCTATGCTGCGGTGCTCAAGGCGGCACATGAGCAGTTTCCAGAGCCTGATGTGGTTGTGTTCGGTGGCGATGTGGCACAGGATGAAACTGCTTCCGCCTACCTAAGGGCGGCTGATATGTTGCCTTGGCGTGCCCCTGTTATGATTACACCGGGTAATCATGCTAGCCTAACTGCTCTCGCAGGCACTCTGGTGCCAGCTCTGAATGAGAAATCATCTTACAGCGATCACTGGCTGCATGCGCAGTGGCAGGTGATTACACTGAATTCTCACTGCCCTGGCTCAATATTCGGCCACCTTGCTGGAGGAGAACTTGAGCGCTTGCGGACTCTTCTGCAAGCAGGCGGCAATAAGCACACTTTGATTGCAGTACACCATCAACCGGTAGATGTGGGTAGTCACTGGCTGGACCAAATAGGGTTAGATAACAGTGATGAGCTCTGGGGGTTGATTGCCGAATTCCCGCAGGTGCGCGCACTTCTGTGTGGTCATATTCATCAGGCTTTTGATGCCATGCACAGAGGGGTTCGGGTGTTGGGCTCTCCATCCACCTGTATTCAATTCAAGCCCAACAATGAGGATTTCGGAATGGATGATATATCTCCTGGCTATCGCTGGCTTCGACTACTGGAGAGTGGTGAGATTGAAACAGGGGTTGAGCGTATCAGCGGGTTTATTCCACCGGATATGAATAATAACGACCCATATTAAGTTCAGGCTACAACAACCACATAACAGCTCCCGTAGAGAGCATTGCAGCAGGGGCATTCCAGCGCCCAGGCACCAAGGCGCGCGTTGCTGATGTGGTCATCGCAGCAATGAGCGTGGCGATAAAAAGTACCTTCCAGTCTGTACCGTGATAAACATTAAGGCTCCAGCAGAGCAGAAAGGTACAGGCGGCAATCAGAATTAGGTGTCCGGCAAGAGTCTGCTCTGGGTGGGCGGGGAAGCCAAGTGTGCGGAAGCCAAATCGGTTTTTTACCCGATCAACCTGACTGGCAAGGGGAAAGGCCAGGCAGAAGCAGAGCGCCAGACCAAAGCCAAACTCCGGAATGGTCTGAAACCATAGTGCAGCTATAAAGATAGAGGTGAATGCCTGTGTGAGTGGTAGCAGCTTGGGTCGGAAGTAGATATCCATGCCGAGGTCTTCCGCATCAGGCTTCCATGTCCAGGCTATGTTCAGGTGCTGCCAGAATGGTGACTTCAACAGTGCAGCAGCGGCGGCAAGCAGAGCCAGTATGCCAAGGCCGCTCCAGAGCCAGCGAGCATCGGAATAGACAGGCCACATGAGCACCCATACTGTAAGCAGTGGGGGGATAGCGTGCAGGATGGCGCTTGAGGGAACCCCGCGGCGCAGCAGCATGACCGAAAACCATGCCAGTTGCAGTATACCAAACAGTACCAGCATACTTAGAACGAGGTCACTTGTAGTTATAGTTTCTGCCATAGCGGCAGGTTAGGGGCTACGGGCACCTACGGCAAACGGCTTGTGCATCTGTGATATTGTGCTTGCGCTTTGGACTCTTCTTCCTACAGTAACAGGCTGGTTGATTTGGGAGGGGTGATGGTTGTTTCGGATGTGATTGCACAAATTAAGAAAGGAAAAAGTTTGGCAGGAGCTGACCTGTCCGGCCTCGATTTCACCGGCCAGGATCTTTCAGGTGCTGATTTCTCTGGCGCAAACCTGCATGGCTGCAAGCTCAAAAATACCATGTTACAAAATGTTAACTTCTCCGCTGCGAATCTCTCTTATGCTAATTTTTCTGGCTCTGATATGGGTGGCTCCGACCTGAGGGGGGCAAGTCTGGACAGTGCCGAGATGATCAACGTGAGGCAGCAGGGTGTGCGCATTGATCGAAATCGACTTATCGCACGTGTTCGTAGCGGCTGGACGCTTGATGGTGTTGATCTTTCTGGTATGGATCTTTCTGGAGAGGATCTTCGTGGAGCCAAGATCACCTATGCTAACATGCAGCACTGCAACCTTGAGGGTGCCGACCTGCGTGGCGCCGTGCTTTATGAAACAGATCTTTCATTTTCAAATATGACAAATGCAGATTTTCGTGGCGCAAGTTTAAAGCGGGCAAACTTCACAAGGGCTAATCGAGCGGGAGCAAAAATCCGTAAGTGGGCGCTTAAGCGCGCTTTTGTTGCCGGGAAAACAGCTTACCTAGATTAGCCCTCAATCTTTTTTAACCACATGCCCTAGGCGGCTTGCTATTTTACGTTCTTTTCGCTAGAAAGCGCGCCGCTCGTTATCTGTATGAAAGTGAGCAAATTCACACACTGCTTGATCCAATTGTGCCCGTAGGGGTGATGGGCGGTGGAGGAAAATAACAATCGGAGGACTTTTATGTCTCAATTTACTATGAAGCAGCTGCTTGAAGCAGGTGTGCACTTTGGCCATCAGACCCGTCGCTGGAACCCGAAAATGGCCCCCTATATTTTTGGCCAACGTAACGGCATTCATATTATCGACCTGCAGAAAACTCTGCGCCTTGCGAACGAAGCTTATTCATTTATGAATGCACTGGCCGCTGCCGGTGGTCGCGTATTGTTCGTAGGCACCAAGCGTCAGGCTCGCGATGCCGTAAAAGAAGAATCGCTACGTGCTGGTCAATTTTTTGTAAACCACCGTTGGCTGGGTGGCACACTCACTAACTTCTCAACAGTTCAGCAGTCCGTTCGTAAAATGAAGGATCTTCAGCGCCAGAAGGAAGAGGGCGTGTTTGAGCTGCTGACCAAGAAGGAGGCTCTGCAGATGCAGCGTCAGCTCGATAAGCTGGAGCGTTCACTTGGCGGCATTAAAGATATGGTTGAGCTTCCCGATTGCCTTTTTGTAGTCGATATTCGCAAAGAGGAGCTGGCTGTAAAAGAGGCTCAGAAACTGGGTATCCCGGTAGTTGCTGTAGTTGATACAAACTGTAATCCATCTGGTATCGATTATGTGGTTCCAGGTAATGATGATGCGATTCGTGCTGTGCGCCTGTTCTGCAGCAAGGTTGCAGATGCTCTTCTTGAGGGTTCTGAGGCGTGGCAGCTGGAAAACAGTGAAGATGGCGAAGATATTGTCCAAGCCATGGAAGCAGCTGATGAAGCAGCCGGTGCAGGGGAGAGTGCTGTAGAAGAAAAGGTTGCAGAAGAAGCAGTGACAGAAGAGAAAGCTAAAACTGCAGCGACAGCTGAATAATAAAGCGATAACGGAGAGTTAAGAATGGGCATTACAGCCGCAGATGTGAAAAAACTTCGTGAAATGAGCGGTGCAGGCATGATGGACTGCAAGAAAGCACTGGGTGAAGCAGATGGTGATTTCGATGCGGCAGTGGATCTGTTGCGTAAAAAAGGTCTGGGGGCTGCATCCAAGAAGGCGGGCCGTGTTGCCGCTGAGGGCGTGGTTGCATCTGTTTCCGAGGGCAACGTTGGTGTTGTGCTGGAAGTGAATGCCGAGACAGACTTCGTGAGTAAGAATGAGAAGTTTGTTGATTTCGTAAATGCTATTGCCGCGCTGATTATTGAGAAGGCACCTGCCAGTGTTGATGCACTGAAGGGGATGGGCTTTGATGGCGCCCATACAGTTGAGGAAGCACTCTCTCAGCTAATTGCGACCATTGGCGAGAATATGGATATTCGCCGCTTTGAACGTGTTGAGGCAGGTGGTGGTGTTGCATCTTATGTCCACGGTGCGGGTAAGATCGGTGTACTTGTTGGATTTGAAGGCGGTGTCAGTGATGAGTTGAAACGTGGTGTTGCCATGCATGTAGCAGCTGCCAATCCGCTTTTTATCGCTCGTGATGATGTTGATGCCGATACTGTAGAGCGCGAGCGGGCGGTTCTCTCCGAGCGGGCTATTGCAAGTGGTAAGCCTGAAGCGATTGTAGATAAGATTGTGACTGGCCAGCTGGGCAAGTTCTACTCTGAGATCTGCCTGCTTGAACAGGATTTCGTGATGGATACCGACCAGAAGGTTGGCAAAGCGTTGGGCGGTGCGACGGTGACCAACATGATTCGTTATGGGCTTGGTGAAGGTATTGAGAAGCGAGAGGATGATTTCGCCGCAGAAGTTGCCGCGCAGGTTCAGGGTAGCTAACTGCATGAGTGATCACCGTCGCGAAAGCATTGAGCAGAAGCCTTATAAACGGGTTCTACTCAAGCTTTCCGGCGAAGTATTGATGGGAGAGTCAGCCTTTGGCGTTGACCCCGAAACCATTGACCGACTTGCTAAAGAGATCATTGAAGTTCAGCAGGCTGGGGTCGACCTAGCGATTGTAATTGGTGGAGGCAACATCTTCCGTGGCATGAGTGGAACTGCATCCGGCATGGATCGTGCCAGTGCTGACTATATGGGCATGCTGGCAACCGTGATGAACTCTATTGCCTTGCAGGATGCAATTGAAAGAAACGGTGCAACTGCACGCGTTATCTCCGCCCTGCACATTCGCGAAGTGGCAGAGCCTTACATTCGCCGCCGTGCAGTGCGTCACCTCGAGAAGGGGCGTATTCTGGTTTTTGCGGCAGGTACAGGCAATCCATACTTTACAACTGATACGGCAGCCAGCCTTCGAGCCATGGAGATTCAGGCTGATGTGGTGATGAAGGGAACCAAGGTGAATGGTGTTTATACCGCTGACCCAGCTAAGGACCCTGCTGCTGAGCGTTATGAAACAGTGACATTTACAGAAGCATTGACCAAACGCCTTGGTGTGATGGATGCAACTGCCATGTCACTTTGCCGTGACAATCAGATGCCGATCGTGGTGTTTGATGTGACAACACCTGGTCAGATGCTAAAAGCTGTTTCTGGCGAGCCCGTGGGGACACTGGTGCAGGAGAGCTGAGTATGTTTAAAGATATCGAAACCAGAATGCAGAAAACAATCGCTTCACTGAAGACGGAGCTGGCCACGATTCGTACTGGCCGCGCCAATGCTGCACTACTCGATCATGTCAGGGTCTCCTACTACGGCTCTGAAGTGCCAGTGAGTCAGGTGGGCAACCTCTCGGTTCCTGAGCCGCGTATGCTGATGATTACGCCGTGGGAAAAGAATTTGATCGGCGACATTGAAAAAGCGATACTTAAATCTGATCTTGGGCTAACCCCTACCAGTGACGGCGAAGTGGTGCGTATTGTGCTACCTGAACTTACCGAAGATCGCCGTAAAGGGTTGGTGAAACAGGTGAAAGCAGCGGCTGAGATGTCCAAGGTTTCTATCCGAAATATTCGCCGTGATGCCAATGATGGCGTGAAGGATGAAGGGTTGCCTGAGGATGAGAGTAAGCGCCTCCAGGACCAAGTTCAAAAGATTACCGATAAACACATTGCCGAGATTGATGAGATCGTTGGGCACAAAGAAGCTGAAATCTTAACCGTCTGATGCCTTTAGCCAAACGGGTGGTGAAGCCTGGGGTTCCATACCATGTTGGTATTGTTATGGATGGTAATGGCCGCTGGGCCAAAGAGCATGGCAAGCCGCGACTCGAGGGACACCAAAAGGGCGCTGAGGTTGCTCGCAGTGTTGTCGAGTGGGCAAAAGACTTAGGTATTCGCCAACTTTCACTTTTTGCTTTTTCAACTGAAAACTGGAATCGCCCCAAACTGGAAGTGCGTGGGTTGATGAGCCTGCTGTCGGTAATGTTGCCGAGAAGTATTCCAGATATGATGAAAAATGGGGTCCGGTTTTGCGTGTTGGGGGATATCTCCCCTCTGCCCAGTATGGCCCGACGTGCTGTTGACAGGGCTGTGAGAGAAACTGCAGAGAATGACACTATCGACCTTGTTCTTTGCCTTAACTACGGCGGCCAGCAGGAGATTATCGCTGGGGTTAAAGAGGCAGTGCGTCGCTCTGCCGATCAGGACGGTGTCGAAAAAGAGCTGGCTGAACTGACACCAGAAAGCTTCAGGGAGCTTCTGTGGCGGCATGATCTTGCGCATGTTGATCTTCTGATCCGCACTGGTGGCGAACGCCGTATTTCTAACTTTCACCTTTGGGATGCGGCCTATGCGGAGCTCTATTTCAGTGATACTTTCTGGCCTGATTTCAGCAAGAGGGAGCTAAAAATGACACTGGATGACTATGCTGTCCGCGAGCGTCGTTATGGCAAGACTAGCGAACAGGTGAGTCGATGAGTGAATTGAGCAATCGCGTGCTTACGGCACTCGTATTGGTAGCAGCTGTCTGGGCATGGTACTTTAAGCTGCCATCCCCATCCTTTGAAACCGCTCTCGCACTGTTTGGCTGGGGTGCAACCTGCGAGCTTATCCTGATGGTGAAAATCAGAAGGCCGATGCTCTATATGATATCGGCACTGGTTTTGTGGGTCGCCTTTTTACAGCTTCCGCAGGTAATGTGGCTACTTTTGACCGCTATTTTCTGGTTTGCACTGTTTGTGTTTTCATCCCGCGATTCAGAGCATGAACAGGATGGGGCTCCATTCAGTTACTTTATTGCCTTTACCTGGCTTTTTACGTGGATTTATCTTTTTGCACTCGCGATTATGGAGACGCACGACTTGGAAGCCGGGCGCGGGTTGATTATTGGCACCTGTCTCGCGGTTTGGGTCTCGGACATTGCAGCCTACTTTGTCGGTCGAGCTGTTGGAAAGCACAAACTCTGCCTAGCAATTAGTCCTGGAAAATCGGTCGAGGGCTTGCTGGGTGGTTTGGCTTTTGGTGTTCCGGTGGCAGTAGGGTGTTGGGTGGCATGGGGTGTGCTGCCACTCTATTCGGCACTATTGCTTGCTGTGCTTGTCGTGATTTCTGGAGCGCTGGGTGATCTCTCCGAATCAGCTGTAAAACGGCTTGTTGGTGTGAAGGATAGTGGACGCTGGCTACCGGGACATGGTGGTATTCTTGACCGCATTGATGCCATGATCATGGCACTTCCAGTCTCCTGGTTGCTATGGAAGGCAATGGTATGAAGCTTACCCTTCTCGGAGCTACTGGCTCCATTGGTTGTAGTACGGCTGATGTGATGCTGCAACATCCTGATGAGTTTTCAGCTTATGCCCTTGTGGGGCATCAAAACAGTGAGAAGATGCTTGAGCTGGCTGAAAAGCTGCAGCCGGAATGGGTAGTAATGACAGACGAAAGCGCCGCCAAACAGCTTCAGGGACGCCTTCCAATAGGCACTCGCCTTGGTACAGGTATGGCTGCTGCCGAGGAGCTCGCAGCATCTAGAGAAACCGACATGGTAATGGCTGCCATGGTTGGATCGGTGGGTCTCCCAGCAACACTTGCAGCAGTTAAAGCGGGTAAGCGAGTGGGACTTGCTAACAAGGAGTGCTTGGTTACTGCAGGAAGAATTTTTATAGCCACCGCTCAGGCATCAGGTGCTGAGATTGTGCCTGTCGATTCGGAGCATGCTGCGGTGCACCAGTGTATGCATGGGTATAACCAGTCTTCAGTTAGACAGGTGACTTTGACCGCTTCCGGCGGCCCATTCAGGAATCACGATCCTGCAATGTTAAAGCATGTCACACTGGAGGAGGCAATCGCACATCCGAATTGGGATATGGGTGCAAAAATAAGTGTTGATTCAGCAACCATGATGAACAAGGCGCTGGAGCTGATTGAGGCGCGGTGGCTGTTTGATCTTTCTCCAGAAAAACTGTCAGCGGTGATTCACCCAGAGAGCATCGTTCATGCCATGGTAGAGTATCAAGATGGATCGGTACTGGCACAGATGGCGATGCCTGACATGCGTATGCCTATTGCTTATGCAATGCAGGCGGAACCAAGGCTTTCAACAGGTATCCCGTGGCTTGATGTGGTCAAAACAGGTGCGCTCCACTTTCAGGCGGTGGATGTTGAGCGCTTCCCTGCTATGCGCCTGGTCAAGGAAGTGATGTTGGGCGAAGATTCGCTCTCGATTGCGCTAAATGCAGCCAATGAGGTGGCCAACGCTGCCTTCCGTGGGCGACACATAAGTTTTCCCGGTATTGTAGCGACTGTTGAGGAGGTGCTTTCCCGAGTGGAGAGTGTCTCCGTTTCCACTCTGGATGATGTATGGCATCATGATGAGCGTGCCAGGGCATTGGCTAATGAGGTGATTTCTTAGCGATGGAAATTTTACATACAACTCTGGCCTTGATCGTGGCAATTGCGCTGCTGATTGCTGTGCATGAGTACGGCCACTTTTCTATTGCCAGAAGACTTGGAATCAAGGTGGAGAAGTTCTCCATCGGTTTTGGCCCCGCTCTCTTCTCATGGAGAAGTCGAGATGGTGAGGTGCTTTATGTGATTGCCGCAATTCCACTGGGCGGTTATGTGAAGATGCTGGGTGAGAACCCGGATGATCAGAGTCAGGCGTTAAGCGAGGCGGACAAGGCGCGTGCATTTAATCGTCAGCCGATCTGGAAGCGGGCTGCTGTCGCTGCAGCTGGACCTGCATATAATTTTCTGTTTGCCATTGTTGCATATATGCTGGTTGCCTGGCTGGGGCAGTCAGTGTTGCCGCCTACGGTTGGTTATGTGGCACCGGCCTCCATTGCAGAGCAGGCGGGCTTTCAGGTTGGTGACCGGGTCACGCAGGTGGGTGGGCGTGAGGTTTATTCGTGGCAGCAGATGGAGGAGTTTCTTAAGAGTGAAGTCGGCGATTTAACCACGTTATATGTAGAGCGTGACGAGAGGGTGTTGCTCATCAATATGGCAATTCCTACTCAGGAGAAGGATGCACTGCTGCTGGATGTGGCTGACGAGGTGCTTGGATTCAACCCTGGCCTGATTGTTTCAGTGGATGAAGTGATGTCGTCTTCTGCGGCAGAGCGAGCTGGCCTGCAGAAAGGGGATGTTATTGAGCAGGTAAATAGCATTGCGATAGGCGGTGTGGATCAGTTTATTTCACAGGTTCAGAAGCATGCTGATAAGAGCCTAAATATGGTCATTAGGCGCGATAGGGCAACTCTAAACCTCACGGTGATACCTGTTTCCGACCAAAAACAGCAGGGTCGACTAGGTGTGCGCTTAGCCTCACAGTCATTGCATGGTACGGAAACCTATCGCATGGGCCTGCTCGATGGTGTTCAGTATGGGTTTGTAAGGACCTGGGATATGACAGCACTTACCCTTGGTGTGTTTGGCAAGATGGTGACGTCAGCCATTTCACCGGATAACTTGGGCGGGCCGATTGCCATTGCCCAGCTAGCAGGAAGAACTGCTGATTTAGGCCTGGTCTATTTCTTAAGTTTCTTGGCGCTGATCTCAGTTAATCTCGGAGTATTGAACCTGTTGCCAATTCCTATCTTGGATGGTGGACTTCTGGTTTACTTGGGGCTTGAGAAGTTAAGGGGAAGGCCGCTATCGCCACGCTTTCTGGAAATGACGCAGATGGTAGGGTTGGCACTCATCGTTACATTGATGGTGTTCGCATTTTACAATGATTTATCACGCCTGTTTAGGGGATAATATGTTTGGTTTGAGAAAATTGCTGCTGGGAGTATGGCTTTTGTTGCCTGCTGTTTTACTGGCAGGTGTCGTTTCTGCAGAAGTGGAAGACCAGTTATCCACATCAACTATTCTCTCTATCGACATTGAGGGAAATCGCTATGTTGAAAAGGAGACGGTGCTTTCCAAGATGGCGACAAAGGTGGGAGGTGAACTAAGCCGTAAGCAGCTAAGCCGTGATGTGCGAGGCCTTTATAAGAGCGGCTTCTTTTCTGATGTGCGCTTTGCTGGAACCAGAACCGAGAAGGGTATCCGGCTTGTCTGCCACGTGAAGGAGTATCCCCTGATTGCCAGTGTGGAGATTGAAGGCAATGATGAGCACTCCACTAAAGATATGCAGGTAAAGATGAAGCTGCGCCCTGGGCGCATTTTCAGCCCCTCTAATCAGCAATCTGATCTTAATACGATTCGTAAAGGCTACCTTAAGGATGGTTATTACCAGGTAGATGTGAAGTTTGTAGCAACCCCCAGAGATGATGGGCGCGTTGACCTGTTGGTCGAAGTCGATGAGGGTGAGATAACTACAGTCAGGCGCATTAACTTTATCGGCAATATCCTATTTAGTGATGATACATTACGGGACGAAGTTGCTTCTAGAGAGTCGAACTTCATGAGCTGGATTAGTGATCGCGATGTGTTTGATCAGGAGCGCTTTGGTGCTGACTCTCAGATGCTTAGTCAGTTCTATCGCAACAGTGGTTACCTCGACTTCCAGGTTGAATCAATGCAGTTGAGTATGGCCCCGGATAAGGAGTACTTCAACTTAACCTTGAGCTTGACTGAAGGTGACCAGTATCGCATCTCGGAAGTAGGTGTGCAGGGTGATACTGTTCCGAGCGTGGAGATATTGCAGGAGTTGCTTGAATTAGAAGAAGGCGACATCTATTCGCTCATTGATGTGAGGGAAACGATTGATGCGATTACCGCACGTGTGGGCGATGAGGGCTATGCATTTGCAACGGTGACACCTTTGATGAAGCGAAACATTCAGGATAATACGGTTGCTATCATATTTGATATTGAGAAAGGTGATGAGGTTTATGTAGAGTGCGTTGAGATTTCCGGTAATAAAAAGACCGATGATGAAGTGATCCGCCGCCAGATTAATCAGATGGAAGGTGCTCGTTATTCGGGAAGCCAAACAAAACAAAGTAAAGGTGCTTTGCAGCGGAGTGCATTTATTGAGGATGTCCGGCTATCTTTTCCAAAAGCGGCTTCTAGTAGTGACAAAGTTAATATGAAGGTAGATCTGACGGAGAAGAGCACTGGTTCATTCTCTGCCGGTGCTGGGTATTCCCAAGTCGAGAACGTAATACTTACCGCGGGTTTGAAAGAAGAGAATCTGCTTGGCAAAGGTTATAGGGCAAACATTGATTTCTCTATTGGGGGCGTTACTAAGAACTATACCGTTGACCTTTATGACCCATATTTTCTTGGCAAGAATATGGGAGCGTCTCTCAACCTTTTTAAGACTCAGACAGATCAGCTTGAGGTAACCGACTATATTACTGATAGTATTGGTGGTAGCACAGGGATCAGCTTACCCTTACTTGAGCATGTTAGTTATGGGGTGAGCTACAAGTATCAGCGTACCAACCTGCAGGCTACAAACGCTGCCGGTGCAGATTTGATGCTGCAGTCACAGCTGGGGCGCCAGACTACTGGGGAGTTGACCCAGATTCTTGCGTGGGATAACCGTGATAGAACGATGGCGGCTACTGATGGGCATATAGAGCAGTTAACTGTTTCGGTGGCCGGGCTGGGTGGCAGCAACAGGTTTTATGAGGGCTCTTTTA
>CAZFCL010000027.1:0-12292 GCA_964517705.1 uncultured Zetaproteobacteria bacterium
CAATGACCGGCTTGGACTTACGCAAATGAAGCAGCTCTTCGCTGATAACCAGGCCATAAGCAAACAGAAAAATAATCAATGCTGTCATACCAAACCATGTTGCGCTCATATCAACAGACTGAGGCTCACCAGTCGATGCAAACGCAAATACAGGTATCAAAAGTGTGGCCAGAAATGAGACTAATAATGAAACAGGTTTCATAAGAGGTTCCTTTTACAGTGTGTAATTAATAGCGAAGAAGGCTCGGCTCATTTTGTAATTGAAGCAAGCACTGTATCTAAAACAGATTTATGCCAGCATGCCCTTCTCCGACTTGTCTAGCCTAGAGTGTTCGTGCACTTTTCGCCCACTTCAGGGGTTATTTAGATGGCCCTCTATTAAAAACCTTGGGAGACTTAAAATGAACGCCATGATGAAAGCCGATATCAAAAGCCTGGAACTGCTTCACAGCGGCAAGGTGCGTGATATGTATGAGATTGATGAGGGCCACATCCTCATTGTTACCACCGACCGCCTCTCGGCATTTGATGTGATCATGCCTACGCCTATTCCAGGCAAGGGTGGTGTTCTCAACGCCATTTCCGACTTCTGGTTTGAAAAGCTGGGTCATCTTGTCCCCAATCATACGGCAGAGATGTCTCTTGACGAAGCTATCCCTGATGCCTCTGAGCGCGAGCGTGTTCGCAATCACGCCATTATCGTAAAACGATTGAAGCCCCTGCCTATTGAGGCAATTGTACGCGGTTATCTGATTGGCTCCGGCTGGAAAGAGTATCAAAACAGAGGGTCGGTCTGCGGCATTGCCCTGCCAGAAGGGTTAATTCTGGCTGACAAGTTGCCCGAGCCAATCTTCACCCCTTCAACCAAAGCCGATGTCGGCGAGCATGATGAGAATATCGATTTTGACAGCATGTGCGACATCATTGGTGCAGATCTTGCTGAACAGGTACGCAGCATCAGCCTGCGCCTTTACAAGGAAGCTGCCGCCTACGCGCTGAAGAAAGGGATCATTATCGCCGACACCAAATTTGAGTTTGGCCTGGATGAACATGGGGCCCTACACCTGATCGATGAAGTGTTAACTCCAGATTCATCCCGTTTTTGGCCAGTGAGTGAGTATCATCCGGGCGTAAGTCCGCCAAGTTTTGATAAGCAGATCGTTCGCGACTGGCTAGAAACATTGGATTGGGACAAAAAAGAGCCCGGGCCCGTTATTCCAGATGCAATCAAAAACAAGACCTCAGAAAAATATCTTGAGGCACTGGAAAAACTAACTTCGTGAACCGGTAAGGAGAGCATACATGTTACTGCCAATCGCAGCTGTCACCGTTGGTATTGCACTGCTTCTGTGGGGTGCTGATCGCTTTGTAGATGGCTCTGCCGCCATCGCCAAACAGCTGCGTGTGCCAACGATGATCATCGGCCTGACCATTGTCAGCCTTGGCACCAGCCTGCCAGAGATGCTCATCGCTGCAATGGCCGCCATGGAGGGGAACCGCAATCTCGGTGTCGGCAATGTGCTCGGCTCCAATATCGCCAACATTGGCCTGGTACTCGGAGTAACAGCTTTGGTCGCACCTTTAACCATTCACTCGAGAACGCTGCGGCGTGAAGTGCCTATGCTGCTGCTGGTTACCCTTCTTGCCGTAGTGCTTCTTGCAGATAATGAGATAAGCCTGATCGATGGTGCCACACTGCTAATAGGTATGGTGATGATACTCGTATGGATATCTCGTATTGCTTTGAAAGACCGCCACAGCCCAATGGCCGAAGAGATTACCGACTCGATCCCCAAAAAGCTGAGCATGGGAGGCGCCATCCTTGGATTCATTGTTGGCCTGACGCTGCTCATTGTAAGCTCCCGCATTGTAGTCTGGGGTGCAGTGGAAATTGCTCACTTTCTCGGCGTCAGCGACCTGGTGATCGGCCTGACCATTGTCGCCATCGGTACCAGCCTGCCAGAAATGGTCGCCTCTATCGCCAGTGCATTGAAAGATGAGGCTGATCTTGCCATTGGTAATGTCATTGGCTCTAATATGTTCAATTTACTGATTGTGCTTGCCATGCCAGGGCTGATTGCGCCAGGCGCCTTCTCATCCGACGTTTTGCTACGCGACTTCCCGATCATGCTCGCCTTTACCGTTGTATTTCTGATGTTCCTGTTTGGGCTTAAAGTAAG
Organism: uncultured Zetaproteobacteria bacterium; assembly: GCA_964517705.1. Lineage (GTDB taxonomy): Bacteria > Pseudomonadota > Zetaproteobacteria > Mariprofundales > Mariprofundaceae > Mariprofundus. Next base: position 2,181 of record CAZFCL010000027.1, read on the forward strand.
AGGAAGAATCAGCCGTCCGAAAGGCGGACTGCTTGTTACTGGCTTCTTCGCATACCTCTACCTTTTATATATTCAGTCCTGACTTCTCTTCGTGGGGTCTACTTTAACGGCCCCCAGCTTGAAACGGCGTAACAGTTCGCCATTCAACATCTGATCGCAGCCAAAGGTATCAGCCACCACCTCGGAAGCACCAGCCTGATAAAGATGGTAGAGGTGATCCTCTTTGCGGGTGCGCACAATAATAGGCAGATCAGGATAGAGTGGACGAACCTGAGACAGTATCTTAATAACCGTGTTGAAATCGATCATGCTGACCACCAAAGCAGATGCGCGGGCCAAGCCGCACGCACGCAGCAACTCAAGGCTAGCGGCATCGCCATAAGAGACCGACATCTCCTGTGCTACGCCCTCCGCTACAGCCTTTGGATCAAGATCTACCGCCACGCAAGGCGTGTTCGTTTCATTCAATAGCGTCATACAGTGTCTGCCAACCCTGCCAAACCCACAGACAATCGCATGCTGGTGCAACCCATGTGACAACCCTGCCGCCTTTTTGCGGATATCCTGCCGGCTACGCGCCACAGCCTGTGGCATTAACATGCCACTGATCTTACCGTTGTAACGTATAATAACAGGGGCCAACATCATGCTGAACACCATGGCAGCTAACACGGTCTGCCCCGTCTGCACTCCAAGAAGTTCGCCATCCATGGCCAAAATGAGAATTGCGAAGCCAAACTCGCCACTATGTGCCAAAATCAGTCCCGTGCGTGTTGCAACCGCGCTGTTCCAACCAAAAAGGCGACATAGCACTGCAATTAGAAGAAACTTAAACAGCATTATTCCAGCCAGAAGCAGCAGAACAGCCACCCATATTTCAGGCAGAAGACCAATATTTAACATCATGCCAATGGTGACAAAGAACAGGCCAAGCAGCAGATCCCGGAACGGCCTGATCTCTGACTCTACCTGATGGCGAAACTCGGTTTCACTCATCATGACGCCAGCAAGGAAGGCGCCCAGTGCAAACGTCAGCCCGATGATGTGGGTAAGCCATGCAGAGCAGAGCACCACTACCAAGACGGTAAGGGTGAATATCTCGGCCGAGCGGAACTGCGCCACCATATGAAACAGCGGCTGCAATACCCACCGCCCGATCACAAAAATTATCCCCAATACCAATATGCCCTGGGCAAATGCAGTGATTACAGTCAGGGGAGTAGGCCCTGTAGCTGCCCCACTCATACTGGCGACAAGAATCAAGAATGGGACTACCATCACATCCTGACATAGCAGAATGGCAAGACCATTACGCCCATGGCGCGTATGCAGCTCAACCTGATCGACCAACTGTTTCGTAACCAGTGCTGTTGAAGACATGGCTGCCACACCACCAAGCACAAGCGCACCTGCTGCATCGAGACCGACAGCATATGCAACCGCCATCGCAAAGGCAGTGGTGATAAGCACCTGCAAACCACCAAGCCCCAACACCAGACTACGCATGCGCATCAAAAGCGATATGGAGAATTCAAGGCCAATTGTGAAGAGAAGAAATACTACACCAAACTCAGCAAATGTTTTGATATGTTCAATATCGGAAACAAACCCGAGGCCGAACGGGCCTACTAACAGGCCGGCGACCAGATAACCGAGAATAGGTGGCAAACCCATACGAAGAAAAAACAGCACCACCGCAACAGCAGAGAACAAAATGACCAGGCTCTCATTCAGATAACCGTACTCCATTACACCTCCATGCCTGTAACTATAGCAACTGCCTTCCTCTAACGCATGCCATAATCCATGAGGCTACAGACGCATGATCTGCTTGACTTGAGACCCGCAACTCGCAGTGTGATTCTGTTTTGACTATGCAAGATTCTAACCCTACCACTCAACCAGTCACACTGCATAACCACGTATATCGTGGAGAGAATCGTTTGCACGTTGCACTGGTTGGGCAGCACAACAGTGGTAAGAGCACAATTTTCCATGCTGTGGCCAGCACCAGCTATCGCACCGGAAAACTGACCGGCACACAAAAACCCTATGCCGAGTGCCCGGTGCAGATCGGCGCAGATGAGATTCACCTGGTTGATCTTCCTGATCTCCACTCCCTGCGTAACCTTGATGGTGCAGACCTTGAGGCGCTGAAATACCTTCTCTGGGGTGATGCTCGCCCACTGGTCTCCCGCCATGAGCAGCAAGAACCTCCCGCACCATTTTCAAGACCAGATGTGATTGTTCATGTGATTGATGCCAGTGTGCTCCAGCGAAATCTTGAGTTAACACTTGAGCTCACCGAGCTAGGCCTACCTGTCGTTGTTGCTCTGAATATGATGGATGAGGCACATCGCAAGGGCATCAAGATTGATGTTGAGCTTCTGTCAGAAAAGCTTGGCGTGCCTGTCGTTCCTGCAGTAGCGCTTAAAGGCCACGGACTGACAGGCCTATTCGATCAGGTGCTTCACTCTGCTCGCGAACAGAGCTGTCCGCTGGCACAGTCGCCCAATAGTCACATCATGGAGTGGGCCAGAAAAATGCGGCAGAAAGTAGATCTGCCAGAGATTCAATCTGCCTTTGCCATGCCGCAAAACCTGCTCGCCACGCACCTGATTGAGGCAGACAGCTACTTCATGCATGAACTGGAGAGCCACTTCCCAGAAAGTGTCCCCGAAATTGAGGCCCTGCATCAGGAAGCAGGTGAGGCGCTACCGCGTACGCTCTCTGAAGAGGTTGCGGCTGACCGACATCACCGAGCCATCACTCTCTTCGAGCAGGTTGCAACGCTGGTGCACAAGCCAAAAATCAAATGGGAAGAGCGGCTGGATATGCTGTTCCTGCACCCGCGCTGGGGACTGGTCGGCTCCATGGCTGTATTTGCTACTGTGCTATTTATGGTGTTTGAAGTCAGCACTGCACTTGATGCAATGTCTGCCGCCCGACTTGCCGACATGGTTTCCGGCTGGCAACCAGACACGGTATCAGGCGTCATTGGCCGTGCCATCGTTGATGGCCTGATTGGCCTGATTGGTATTGTCATTCCCTACATGTTGCCGCTGGTGCTGATGCTGGTAGCACTGGAGGAGTCCGGCATTATGCACCGCATCGCATTTGTCGTGGATCGCTTTTTTCACGCCATTGGCCTACACGGAAAAGTGGCCGTTCCATTCCTGCTGGGCCTTGGCTGTAATGTTCCCGCTATTGCAGCAACAAAAGGATTAACCAATGGGCGCGACCGTGTTGTCGCATCGTTGCTAATCACATTTGTGCCCTGCTCGGCTCGCTCAGCGGTGGTGCTGGCGCTTGGCGCGAAATATCTCGGTGCTGCCGGTGTATTTCTGCTCTTTGCATTGAGCCTGCTTGTGATTGCGATTCTGGGCCGGCTGCTTTCGCATCGCTATCCTGAAATCAGTCCGGGGTTAATTCAGGAGATCCCCAACTATGCATGGCCCCGATGGAAGGCTCTGGCGCGCTCTACCTGGGGCCGCACTAGTGACATTCTTACCATTGTTATGCCACTGCTTGTAGGTGGCAGTGTTGTACTGGCCCTACTACAATTTTTTGGTGCGGATGACTGGATCAACACAGCTCTTGCGCCAGTAACACTCTGGGCGCTGGGGCTACCGGTTGTGCTTGGTGTTCCAATCCTTTTTGGTGTACTTAGAAAAGAGCTGTCGCTGATCATGATTTACCAGGCGCTCGGTACTTTTGATATCGGACTGGTAATGGATTGGATCCAGATCACCACATTCCTCGTCTTTCTTCTCTTTTACATCCCCTGCATCTCTACTTTTGCTGTGATGCTCAAAGTCATTGGGCGGAAAGAAGCCCTCTTCTCCATCACACTCTCCATTGCTGTTGCATTGATTGTCGCGTTGACTGTCCGTCTTCTCTTGACAGGCATGACGGGATTAGCCTGACAGCGGTGCCAAAAGTGGGGGCTTCCCCCTTTTTTCACGCATGCCGTTAATGGCACTTAGTATCATCGGCCGACCAACAATCCAGCGCTCCAATCGATATTTCCCCGGATAGTTCATAATCATCAGGCCAAAAAGGATCGAGAGCAGCCCTTGCCCCGGTGTAAAAAGCATAATAAACCCTGCAACCAGCAAGGTTAAACCAAGCAGGTTTTTCAATATCACAAGCAGCAACTGTGCCAACGGATGGCGCAGGCTACCATCAAGCCTGTGCCGATGATGATGGTGAAAGTAGTCGGTTGGAATACGGGAAACAATCAACGGGATCGAAGCCAAACTAACAACGAACATAGCAACAGAGCCGGCAGCAATCCAGATGCCGTAGCTGTCAAAAAAAGTTAGCATATCATTCAATAACCCTTCCATACTGCTCCCCTATCACCCCCTTCCATTTACTGTCGGTGCCCTGTGCCATGCTCTTCCGGCAGAAGGTGGGCGAAACGACCGTAAAACCACTTCAGGATAAGTGGCGGCAGAATGGTGGTGACTGCAATGGTAGTAATCATGACTGCATAAATCGTATTGTCGAACAAGCCTGAAACCCGGCCCAGCTCGGCAAAGATCAGCCCCACTTCAGCACGTGGGATCATCGCCAAGCCTATCACCCAACGGAAATGTAGCGGCTCTTTGATTAAAAATGCTCCGGTGAGCTTGCTAGCCATTGCTACCACAATAAACAATGTGCTCATCAATAGAACAGAAAATGAACTCCAGTCCACCTCCTGCAAGTTGAGCGACAGACCTACGGTTACAAAAAAGATCGGTGTAAAGAGCTGAATGATCGGCTTCATTGATTTATCAATGCGCTGAACAAATTTACCGTCGGGTTGTAAAATTTGGGAGAGGGCCGCGCCGAAGGGGAGAAAAAATCGACGTGACAGTGCAAGCCCTGCCGCAAATCCGCCAAGCAGTGCAGGAGCGCCAACCATATGGGCCAGCCAGGCGAAGAAGAGCACCAGCGATACAATCGCCGTCGGTATCAGGCCGGCAATTCTTCTTCCACTATCAAGGTGGCCGATTAATTCGGCCATGACCTTCGCCATAATCGGAGCCAACACCATAAAAATAGCAATAAAAGCCAACACCTTACTGGCATTGACCAAGCTAATGCCGCCATACAGTGAAAACTCATAGAGCAGAGCCAGTAGCACCACTCCAAGCATATCGTCGAGCACGGCTGCCCCCAGAACGATCTGCGCCTCTTGCGAGTGCTGCCGATTTAGGTCACGCAGCACTCGCACTGTCACACCAATACTGGTCGCAGTGAGTGTGCCGCCAACAAACAGCGACAGCAGGAGTGAAAAGTCAAATACGAAATAGGAGAGGATAAAGCCGCCGACAAACGGCGCAATGAATCCACCAAGCGCAACTATTACGGCCTTGCTACCACGATTTGCCAGCCGTGAAATATCAGTATCCAGCCCCACTTCGAACAGCAGGAGAATCAGGCCGATTTCTGCCAGCGCCTGGATGATATCATTGACATCGACCCAACCAAACAGACTGGGGCCAAGGATAATACCAGCTAACATTTCTCCCATCACCGACGGCACCTTCAACCAGCCGGCCAGCTCACCAAACACCTTGGCGAATATCAGAATCAACACTAGTGAGAGAAAAAATTCGCTGGCTTCCATCTATATTCCATTCGTCCTCATGGCTGTTAGAGCACTATGGCTGCTTACCTCAACAGCAAGAGGTCAAGCAACCATCGGTGACACAGTTGAAACAAGTATAGCAAAGAATAGATCAAACCGTCATAAGGCCAATGGCTTTATCGCGATCAACGGCAGAGAAAGCTTTCAGATTTAACCCTTGGAACAGGCATGTCACGCCTTCCTATGTTTCTTTTTCAGGCACAGCCGCCTACAGCCGTAATAAGAAAAGAAAGTATCGGCAGGCCTTTTATTTTCCGGCCAGTGCTTGCATGCGCAAACGCAGAGCATTGAGCTTGATAAAGCCGCCCGCATCTCTCTGATCATAAGCGCCCTCATCATCCTCAAAGGTGCAGAGACGCTCATCGAACATCGACTGATCAGAGCGTCGGCCAACCACCACCACATTGCCCTTATAGAGCTTCAGCCGAACATCGCCATTTACCATAGCCTGTGAAGCATCGATTGCCTGCTGCAACATCTCGCGCTCCGCTGCAAACCAGTAGCCATTATAAACCAGCTTGGCGTAACGCGGCATCAGCTCATCTTTCAAGTGAGCTGCTTCGCGATCCAGTGTCAAAGACTCAATCGCACGATGCGCCTTTAACATGATGGTGCCACCCGGTGTTTCATAACAACCACGCGACTTCATGCCCACATAGCGATTCTCAACAATATCAATACGCCCAACGCCATGCTTGCCGCCCACTCTATTGAGCTCGGTCAGCACCTCTGCGGGTGTCATCGCCGTGCCATTAATAGCAACAACATCTCCGCCTTTATAGGTCAGCTCAAGATATTCCGGCTCATCAGGTGCTGCTTCAGGCGATACACTCCAGCGCCACATCCCTTCGGATGGCTCTGTCCAAGGATCTTCAAGATCGTACCCCTCATAAGAGATATGCAGCAGGTTGGCATCCATGGAGTAGGGTGACTTGGATCCTTCACGCTTACGCTCAACCGGGATGCCATGCTTTTCAGCGTAGTTCAGCATATCCTCGCGTGAAACAAGGCTCCACTCACGCCATGGTGAAATCACCTTCACGTCGGGCTTTAGTGCGTAAAAACCAAATTCGAAGCGAACCTGATCGTTGCCTTTTCCGGTCGCACCATGTGACACCGCATCAGCATTTTCAGCATTGGCAATTTCGATCATGCGCTTGGCGATCAGCGGGCGCGCTATTGATGTGCCAAGGAGATATTCACCTTCATAAATAGCATTGGCACGAAACATCGGGAAGACGTAATCGCGCACAAACTCTTCTCGCAAATCCTCAATGTAGATTGACTTCACGCCTCCAGACTTCGCCTTGGCGCGTGCATCTTCAACCTCTTCGCCCTGGCCAAGGTCAGCAGTAAAAGTCACCACTTCGCAGTCATAGGTGTCTTGCAACCATTTCAGAATAATGGAGGTATCCAAGCCACCAGAGTAGGCAAGTACGGCCTTCTTTACATCGGAATGCGACATCATCAAACCCTCAACAAAACTGGAATTTTATCCTAACAACCCGAAGCAGAGACTACACAGCCCCGAAGCACCGCGCTAACTCTCCTAATTGCGCAACAGAAAATCTAGCAGTCCTTTCTGTGCATGCAGGCGATTCTCTGCTTCGGCCCAAACTACTGATTGAGGCCCATCAATCACCGATGCGGCCACCTCTTCGCCACGGTGCGCAGGCAAGCAGTGCATGAAAAGTGCATCTGGGTCGGCATGTGCCATTACTTGATCATCCACACAGTAGCCAGCAAATGCCTTTTCGCGTTCTGCCTGCTCCTGCTCCTGCCCCATAGATGCCCAGACATCAGTTGTAACCAGATCAGCGCCCTCGGCCGCTTCCACAGGATTGTTAGTCGGCGTCACGTCCGCGCCAAGCGCACGCGCTGCAGCCAAAAGCTTCTCATCAGGGCTATATTCTGAAGGACTCGCAATCCGAAGACTGTAACCAAAGGAGACCGCGCCATTGATCCAGGAGTGCGCCATATTGTTGCCATCACCAATCCATGCCACTGTTTTTCCGGCAATCGAACCACGCTGCTCCTCGTAGGTAAACACATCAGCCAGAATCTGGCAGGGATGTGTAAGGTCCGTCAGTCCATTAATCACCGGCACCGCAGAGTACTCCGCAAACTTCTGAATAATATCATGGCCATAGGTGCGAATCATAACACCATCCACCATACTTGAGAGCACACGCGCCGAATCCTCGATGGGCTCGCCGCGCCCAAGCTGTGTGGTGCCTGAATGCAAAAAGAGCGCATGGCCGCCGAGCTGAAACATGCCTGTCTCAAAAGAGACACGCGTGCGGGTACTCGCCTTGTCAAAAACCATGCCAAGCGTTTTGCCTTCCAGCGAACGGGTCGCCTTGCCCTCTTTTAGCTTGCCCTTGATCTCGGCGGCACGCGTGAGAATCTGGCGCGCCTCTTCCGATGTAATATCCAGCAGTGTCAGAAAGTGTTTCATTGAGCCTTCTCCATAACAGTAACCAGTATAGCCAGTGCTTCATCAATCTCTGCTTCAGTCACATTAAGTGGTGGCAACAGCCGCAATACATTGGGGCCGGCCGACAACAGCAGTAATCCACACTCCCGCGCATCGGCAAGCAGGGGTGCAGCCTCACCACTTAGCTCAACACCAATCAAAAGACCCTTTCCGCGCACATCGCGAATAAGCGGAAAGCGTCCCTGCATGGCCCGAAGCCCCGCCATCAACTGTTCGCTCCGCAGCCCCACATTCTTTAGAAGTGATTCGCTCTCGATCACATCAAGCACAGTGAGCGCAGCCGTACAGGAGAGTGGATTGCCACCAAAGGTGGAGCCATGTGTGCCCGGGCCAAAGGATGATGCCACCATGTCGGTGGCCAACACCGCCCCAATCGGCACACCACCACCCAGCCCTTTGGCAAGTGTTAAAATATCGGGCTGAATACCGGCCTGCTCAAACGCAAACATAGTGCCGCACCTACCAATACCGGTCTGCACTTCATCCAGGATCAAAAGCAGCCCTTGCTCATCACACAGTTTACGTACGCCCTGCAAGTAAGCCGTATCAGCGATATTAACTCCGCCCTCACCCTGTAGAGGCTCCAGAAGAATAGCCGCTGTCTGGTCATTGATGGCGGACTTAAGCTCCTCCAAATCATTCAAGGGTACATGGATAAAGCCGGGTGGCAGGGGGCCAAAGCCGCTCTTTATCTTATCCTGTCCGGTCGCAGTTAGCGTGGCGAGTAGCCGCCCGTGAAATGATTGAGTGGCCGAAATCACCACATGCCGATCTGAGCCTTGGTCATGAAAATATTTCCGCGCCAGTTTAATCGCGGCCTCATTGGCCTCTGCACCAGAGTTGCAAAAAAAGGCTGCTGCCAAACCAGAGGCACTGGCCAGCTTCTCCGCCAACTGCTGCTGCTGTGGAATATGAAAAAGATTAGAGCAGTGCAACATCTCCGCAGCTTGTGCAGAGAGTGCTTCTGTCATTTTCGGGTGGGCATGACCAAGCGTATCCACGGCAATGCCGGAGATAAAATCCAGATAACTATCGCCCACATCATCCCAGACACGGGAGCCTTTTCCGCGAACCAGCGTGAGTGGAATCCGAGCATATGTATTCATGACCGCATTCATGCCGTGCAGACTACGTCAGGCAGTAGCTCTTCGCATCTGTTTCGCACAAAAACAGGGCAATAGCGAATGTTTCAGCTCTTTTCTTCCAGTTTTAGGGTACCAACAGGTCACTTTCAGGCTAGAGTGGCGCAATGAACAGCGCTTCAACACAACTTCGCACTCGCATCAAAGTGTGCGGCATTACCCGCCTTGAGGATGCCCTCGCCGCTTCAGAGCTTGGCGTGGATGCCGTCGGATTTGTCTTCTATGACAAGTCACCGCGCTATATTGAGCCGGCCAAAGCTGCTGCCATTATCCGCCAGCTACCCCCATTTGTTTCTGCGGTTGGCCTGTTTGTCAATCCAAGCCAAGCGTCTATTTCCAACGTTCTGAAAAGTGTGCCGCTTGGCGTCATTCAGCTGCACGGCGATGAGACGCCCGAGTTCTGTCAGCTGCAAGAACGGCGTGTTCTGAAGGCCATTTCAGTATCTGACTCTAGCGATCTCAAGCGTGCCTCCAATTACGACTGCCCGCTACTGCTTGATGCCAAAGCGCCTGCTGGTGTTTATGGCGGTACTGGTACCGCATTCGACTGGTCACTACTCAAAGGCTTTGAGCACAATTACCCACTTACCCTTGCCGGTGGGCTAAATAGCGCCAACGTGCGTGGTGCGCTCGCCATTCGCCAATGGTTTGCGCTGGATGTATCCTCCGGCGTAGAAATTTCGCCCGGCATCAAGAGTGCTGATAAAATGCGGGCATTCGTCGAAACTGTAAACAACAGCTAACCTCTGGGAGAGTCTGTGAGCTTATCTGACCAAAATATCGATCTTTCATCGGTCTATGATCTAGAAATTAAACACCCTCCCGATGCAGG
>CAZFCL010000028.1:0-8533 GCA_964517705.1 uncultured Zetaproteobacteria bacterium
TCACCGTCCCCAGCTATCCGACCTGAGGGAATCGGGTGCGATTGAGCAGGATGCAGACGTGATTATGTTCATTTACCGCGATGAGGTGTATCACAAGAAGCCAGAGAATGAGGGCTTGGCAGAAATCATCGTTGCCAAGCAGCGTAACGGCCCGATTGGTGATGTGAAACTCACATTTATTCACCGCTATACCCGATTCGAGAACAACACCCCCGCTGGTTTCGACGACTAACCTAATCTACTTGGCTTGGCGCCAGTGCTCTCAGCAACCCCTCAGCCTTGTGTTCGGTTTCAGTCAGTTCGTGCTCGGGGTCAGAATCAGCAACAATCCCCGCACCCGCTGCCCAGTTGAGTTTCCCTTGATGATGCCAGAAAGTACGGATCAGAATATTCATGTCAGATGATCCATCCCACGCCACATATCCCAAACCTCCGGTGTAGGGTCCGCGAGGCGCCTCTTCCAGCTCATGAATAATTTCCATGCAGTGGACCTTGGGGCACCCAGTGATAGTCCCACCAGGAAACATTGCCATGAATAGATCGATCACATCCTTTCCTTCTGCGAGAGAGCCGCGAACATTGGATACAATATGTTGAACGGTGGCATATTTCTCAATCACCATACGTTCGTTTACCTCAACACTGCCAGGACTACAGACACGACCCATGTCATTGCGCTCCATGTCGACGAGCATAATATGCTCTGCACGCTCTTTTTCAGAAAGAAGAAGCTCACTACCTAGTAGATCATCCTTCTCACCCTCTGCGCGCCTTCTAGTACCTGCAATGGGCCTTGTATCCACCTCACCACCAGCATGTAGACGAAATAGGCGCTCAGGGGAGGATGAAATAAGAGTGAGCTGCTCCTGCCCACTACCAATACGCACAAAAGAGGAAAAGGGCGCTGAATTTACACGCCTCAACTGATCATAAAGTGTAACAAGCTCTTTCTCATCAAATGATACAGACCAAAAACGGGCGATATTGGCCTGAAAAATATCCCCGGCAGCAATATACTTCTTCACCCTCTGCACCGCCTTTTTATAGGACAGAGAGGAGGTTATATTGGGCTTGGCGATCAACTGAACTGTTGCAGGTGGAGTAGGAAAGTCATGATAACTGTCGAGCATCATAAAAACACTCTGCAGAGCGGCATCATCCATCGCTGACAGGTAGATTGACTCTTCATCAAAACAGAGTGAAAAGATGGGGCAGAATGTCCAGAGCATTGGTCCCGACAAAGAGCCCTTTGGCTCGGGCAAATCCTCTATTAAAGCGCCCGCTTCATACGCGGCATAAAAAAGGCAGCGAATTGTCGGGGACTCTTCACTGCCTTTAATGGCTTCTCTCCAACCACTGAAAAAGAGAGCCGACTGCTCCTTATCGGCACCTTGCTCCAGCGAAGTCGAATGTCCACGGCGTGAGACCAAAAACTGACGCCCCGCCCCGGATGGATCCTCAAGAATAGCTGTGAAATGCTCTGGAAATGCAGAAAAAAGGCCGTAAGCGGAAAGCTTACGGCCCTGATTTGGTATGACGCGGAAAATCACGCCAGCCTACCTCTAAATAGGTTAGCTAAACTTACGAACGATCACCGATGCGTTGGTACCACCGAAACCGAACGAGTTGGAAATAGCCACATCAATATCTGCCTCACGCGCCTCATGTGGCACATAGTCGAGATCACATGCAGGATCCTGATTATCCAGGTTGATGGTTGGTGGAATCACACCGTTATGAACAGCCAGAACCGAGAATGCAGCCTCAATGCCACCAGCCGCTCCTAGCAGGTGGCCTGTCATCGACTTGGATGATGAGACCATCACCTTTTTAGCGTGATCGCCAAACACTGCCTTAATACCCTCTGTTTCAGCCACATCACCTGCCGGCGTGGATGTACCATGTGCATTGATGTAATCCACATCTTCCGGATTAATGCCGGCACGATTCAGTGCGGCCTTCATGCAGCGTGCACCACCCTCACCACCCGGTGCAGGTGCTGTCATATGGTAGGCATCACCACTCATGCCGTACCCGATGACTTCAGCAAGAATATTTGCACCTCGTGCCTTGGCCGAGTCGAGTGACTCCAGCACAACAACACCAGCGCCCTCACCCATTACAAAACCATCACGATCGGCATCCCACGGACGAGACGCACGCTCAGGTTCATCATTACGAGTGGAGAGTGCACGGGCGGCCGAAAAGCCACCGACACCAAGCTCACAGATACACGCCTCAGAACCACCGGCCACCATCGCATCAGCATCACCGCGGGAGATAATCTCAAAGGCATCGCCAATCGCATGTGTGCCAGTTGCACAGGCTGTAACCGTGGCAGTATTTGGCCCCTTGGCACCGGTCATCATGGAGACCCACCCTGATGTCATGTTAATGATCGTTTGGGGGATAAAGAAAGGGGAAATTTTTCGCGCGCCACCGACCTGATAGGCTCGCATGGTATTCTCAATGGTCACCAGACCACCAATACCAGCACCAACAGCGACACCAACACGCTCGGCATTGGAATCATCAATAGTCAGGCCTGATTGCTCAAGCGCCATCATCGAAGCAGCCACGCCAAACTGGATAAACTGATCCATTTTGCGCGCATCCTTACGATTGATGTATGCGCCAGCATCAAAGTCCGGAACCTCTCCAGCGATAGTACAGGCTACACCTACTTCCTCAGCATCAAAGTAGCTGATTCGGCGAATGCCCGACTTACCGGCGACAAGGTTATTCCATGTCGTATCGGTTCCCGTGCCGAGTGGTGTAACAAGCCCGACACCAGTGACGACTACGCGTCTGGTCATAAGAAATTACTCTGCTTTAGCAGCGATATAGTCGATTGCGTTCTGAACACTCTGGATGCCTTCGGCATCTTCGTCCGGAATCTCGACACCGAACTCCTCTTCAAAAGCCATTACCAGCTCAACAGTATCCAGTGAATCTGCGCCCAGATCATCTACGAATGATGAATCAGGATTGATTTCTTCCTCATCAACATTCAGCTGATCAGAAACAATTTTAATGATTTTAGCTTCAATTTCTGCAGACATAAAGTCCTCCCGAAAAAAATAGATGCGGCTTCTATCACATGGCTCAGAGCCGCACAAGTCTGAACCACTTCTGTTTACTGCACAGCAGCATACAGAAAAAACTTACATGTACATACCACCATTTACGTGCAACACCTGCCCGGTGACATAACCGGCTGCATCACTGGCCAAAAACAGCACAGCAGCGGCAATATCCTCTGGCTGACCAAGGCGACCCAGCGGAATCTGTGCAGTTAACCGTGCATGGGCATCATCCCCCAACTCCGCAGTCATATCGGTAGCAATAAAACCAGGTGCCACTGCATTGACGGTAATACCGCGCGAGCCCACTTCACGGGCCAGCGAGCGAGTCATCGCCTCAACACCACCCTTGCTGGCGCAGTAGTTTAGCTGCCCCGGATTGCCCATGCCTGCCACAACAGATGAAATGTTGATAATACGACCGCCACGGGCGCGCATCATCGGCTTTAGTACTGCTTGCATCGCGTTAAACACAGAAGAGAGATTGGTATCGATAACCGCACTCCACTCCTCCGGCTTCATACGCATGGCGAGATTATCACGGGTGATACCGGCATTATTCACCAGAACATCAAGCTGCCCAAAGTGACTCACCACCTCCTGTACAAAGCCCCGAATCTGATCACTGATAGAGACATCAACAGCCCTGGCTAAAACCTCAACACCATACTCCGAACGAATTGTCTCGGCAGCCTTGTCGATAGTTGCCTGCGTGGTTCCACAAATTGCGAGGTCATGCCCGGCAGCGGCTAACTGATTGGCAACCACTCGCCCTATCCCTCTACTGGCACCTGTTACCAGTGCAACTTTCTTATCACTCATACAGTCCCTCTTCTAAACCTTCACGCTTCCGCAATCTGCGCCAGACTGATATCGATCTGATCTGGCGTCACACTAACCCCAACAAGCATATCACGCTCAATACGTTTGACGAGCCCCGAAAGAACCTTTCCTGGCCCCATCTCAACAGCATGCCTAACACCGGAAGTTGCCAGTTTCTGTACCGTTTCCGTCCAGCGCACTGGCGAAATAAGTTGTGACACAAGTGCAGCTCTTATCTTCTCTATATCCTGCTCTGCAGCTGCGTTGGCATTACTCCACACCGGGTAAGCGGGTGTGTTAAATGTTACATCCTGAAGCCGTTCTAACATGGCATCTGCAGCAGGCTGCATCAGTGGTGTATGAGATGGCGCACTCACCGCCAGTGGCAATGCACGCTTGGCACCTGCATCTTTAGCGGCAACCATCATGCGCTCCACAGCAGCTGCATGGCCTGCAACTACCAATTGCCCAGGGCAGTTGTAGTTGGCAGCCCAGACCTTTTCACGCTCATTTGAGACTCCACTGCATATCCCTTCAACGGCAGCATCATCCAAACCAAGAATTGCTGCCATCTTACCAACACCGGCAGGAACCGATTCTGTCATCGCTTTACCACGAAATGAGACAAGATTTACCGCATCGGAGAACCCGAGCGCGCCGGCCGCCACCAGAGCAGAGTACTCCCCTAGAGAGTGGCCAGCGACCTGTACAGGTTCAGCGCCGCCTCTCTCTCGCCAGAGACGTACCATAGCAGTTGAAGCGGTCAGTAATGCGGGCTGCGTAAATTCGGTCTGACCAAGTTTCTCATCGCAATCATCACGAATAAGTGCAGCCATATCGTAACCGAGCGCATCCGAAGCTTCCTCAAGCGTCTCTGTTACAACTCCGATGTCATCGAAGGCATCCAGCATTCCTCTACTTTGTGAGCCCTGCCCGGGAAATAGAAATACAAAATCTGACATATTAGAGCCTCTTCCCCCTACTTCGACCAGCGCAACAGGTTTGCACCCCACGCAAAGCCACCTGCAAAGGCTTCCAGCAGTAACAGCTGTCCTTTCTGCAGGCGACCAGAGACATACAAGTCATTGAGTGCCAACGGCACACTGGCCGATGAGGTATTGCCATGTGTTTCAACTGTAAGCGCCACACGATCAAGCCCCATTTTCAATTTCTTGGCCGTACCCTGAATAATACGAATATTGGCCTGATGTGGTACCAGCCAATCTATATCCGAATCTTTTAAGCTGTATTTATCCAAAATCTCATGCACTACGTCGCCCAGTTTAGTGACTGCCACGCGGAACACTTCGTTACCCTTCATCTCTACCGCCGCTGCGCCAGCCGAGTCGATTCCAAAATTGGCAGGCTCATGATGCATTTCAGGGGTCAGCCGCGGATGTGGGTGGTCTGCTTTCAAAAGATCGCGGTAGGTGCCATCGGCATGTAACACCGAACCAATCAGGCCGCCTTCAGCATCTGCTGCTTGCACCTCAAGAACAACCGCACCTGCACCATCGCCAAATAGCACACAGGTGTTGCGATCAGTCCAATCAACAATACGACTCATCGCCTCGGCACCAATCAGGAGAACACGCTTGAACATACCCCCACGTATCATTCCCTCAGCCTGTGCTAATCCATATACAAAGCCTGAACACACGGCTTGAATATCCCAGGCGGGGAAGTCCTTACCACCCAATTTGCACTGCACCACAGTTGCTGTAGCCGGGAAAATAAGGTCGGGCGTGGTTGTGGCAACAATTAATGCATCAATCTCGTCAATGGTGATGCCGGCATCGGCCAGAGCAGTTTTTGCAGCCTCTACAGCCAGGTCTGAAGTCATCTGATCGGCGGCAATGATGTGCCTCTGGCGAATTCCCGTGCGCTCACGAACCCACTCGTCACTGGTATCAACCATCTTTTCCAGATCAACGTTGGTCATCACCCGCTCAGGCAGGTAGCCACCGATACCGGTAATGTGAACGGAGAGTCCACTCATGATTCCACCATATCCTGTACGGAGCTTGTGATACGGTCGGTCAGATTCTCGTCCACTTCGCGACAAGCCACAGAAATAGCGCTAACAAAGCTTTCAGCATCGGCGCCACCATGACTTTTCACCACAATGCCATTTAGCCCCAGTAGTGGTGCCCCATTATATTTTCCTGGGTTCACACGATCCTTAAAACGATTTAGAGCATTTCGGGCCAGCAGTGCACCTGTTTTGGCCACCACACCACTGGTAAGCTCTTTCCGCATATTATCAGCGAGGAAACGAGCCGTCCCCTCCATCGTCTTCAGGGCAACATTGCCGACAAAACCATCGCAAACCACAACATCAACACTATCACCGAAGATATCATTGCCTTCGACATTACCAATGTAATTCAGCTTGGCCTCGGTCAACTTGCTGGAAGTGAGTTTGATAACATCGGTACCCTTGATCTCTTCACTGCCGATATTGAGCAGGCCGACTCGTGGCTCGGCTATTTTCTCAGCCGCCTGCATATAACAGGAGCCCATCATTGCAAACTGTACGAGGTGATCAGAGTTACACTCCGAGTTGGCGCCTGCATCGAGCATCAGTGTGCATCCATCATCAACAGCCGGAATCATTGAAGCAATTGCTGGACGATCAATTCCGGGAAGGGTTTTCAGAACAAGCTTAGAAACCGCCATGAGTGCGCCGGTATTGCCGGCTGACACCAAAGCATCCCATTCACCGTCGCGCACCAATCGCGCAGCAACATGCATAGATGAATCTTTTTTGCGGCGGACCGCATGCGCCGGAGAGTCACACATACCAATCACATCTGTGGCTGGAATTAGCGCAACACGCTTCTCGATGCCGCATTCGCGCAACATCGGTGCTAACACTTCACTTTGGCCTACAACGCCAAATGTTAGTGGGCTAGAGAACTGTGCTGAGAACCCGGGGGAGAGTACCATCTCCAGCGCATCAAATACCATGTCCGGCGCAGCATCACCTCCATGTCCATCAACCAGAATACGGATGTTCTGGTTACTATCGTCGGGCATATAGGCAGGTTCAGACAATGGAATTGCTTGGTCTGCAGATATTACTCAAAAGGTCGGCTTACTCTTCGCCGGAAGAAGTTACTTCGCGACCCTTATAGGTGCCGCAATGTGGGCACGCATGGTGTGGACGCATCATTTCACCACACTCAGGGCACTCACTCATGCCAGCAGGAATGATCCGATCATGTGCACGACGCATGTTGCGCTTCGACGTGCTTGTTTTTCTCTTTGGAACTGCCATTTTTTACTCTCCTTTCACCAGGGTGAAAATTAACCTTCAAACTTCAGGCTGCGTAGTGCGGCAAAAGGGTGTTCGCTCTCATCTCGCTCACACTGACAATTGTCCGTATTAAGATTGTTTCCACAACCCTGACACAACCCTTTACAGCTTTCACTGCAAATCACATCAGCCTTCCATGCCAGCCAAATGTCTTCACGCAGCGCATCCACCAAGTTTACTTCGCCAGGCGGTGCAACATACTCACAGTCAGTAGCACCACCCTCTTCATCAACTGGCCTATGCCCTAACTGAAACTGCCTCTCTGTTCGACCGGTAACCTGCCAGTTAAACAGTGCATTGCAGCGTGAACAGTATCGCGCCACTTCGGCACGCCACTCACCACAGAGTTGATATAGTTTCCCTGTATGCTTGAGCGCTGCATTCCAGTGCACATCATCACGGAGGCCGGGAACAACATCAATACTGCCAAACTGATCACTACTCAACAGCTGCTGCTGAATATCAACATCCCAGCTTTTGCCTGTCGCCGGAAGGTTCTGCAAGGTCACAATCCACTGCCGCTGCATACTCACCTCCAGGCGATCTAAAGCAGGCGCGCATTATCAATAATGCAGATAGTCGGTCAAGCACCACATCCCTTTCATTTCTGGCCAACCCCTTGCTGCCCTAACGACCTGCCATCATCGCTCAAGAGAAGCTCTTCAACCATATCAACCACCCCGCATGCAACATCTTTGCCATCAAGAATATGTCGAAGTTCAGAAAATGACTCGCGCTGCTTCTGTGCAGCAGTCTCACCACGCAAAAGTGGCATCAATGCATCCATGATATGATCAACAGTGCAAAGCCCCTGAATCAATTCAGGCATCACAAAGCGGTCACCAAGAATAATGTTGGCAAGCCCTACACACTTTACATTGACGAGTTTTCGTGCCAGATAAACCATCACCGGAGAACCACGATAGATAAGTACAGTCGGCGTATTCCACAAAGCAAGTTCAAGTGTTGCCGTACCGGATACAGCCACTGCAGCATCGGCACGCATCGCATATTCCGGCTCTGTGCGATCCAGCTGCTTTGCACCAAGCCGTAACAGAGGCTCAAACGCTGCTCTATCAACACCGGGAGCAACTGGAATGACGCATGTCAGATCGGGAATCTCTTTGTACAGCCGCCCTAGCAACTCTTCCAGCACTGGAACATGAGCATCGAGCTCCTGTGGTCGACTCCCCGGAAGCAGCGCCAGAAGCGGCTTGCCCTCCATAACACTCAGCCGCTGCTTCAGCTCCCCCATCGACCAGCCACCAGAACAGCTCGCCACACTTGGATTACCCACATAGCGCACCTG
>CAZFCL010000028.1:8543-12217 GCA_964517705.1 uncultured Zetaproteobacteria bacterium
GTTCAAATGGTAAAATGCAGGCCAGCCTGTCCTGAGACTTTCTCAGCCTCCTAACCCGCCAGCCACCCCAGGCCCAAAGCTTAGGCGCAATATAATGAACCACAGGAACACCGAGCGCACGAATCTTGCGGCCCAGGCGCATGTGAAAACTGGAAAAATCGACCAGTATAGCTATATCAGGGCGCTCTTCTAAACACCAGTCGAGAACAGAGGTTTCAACCGCCTTTATTCTGGAGAGTGAGCGCAATACATCGCCAAGCCCCATAACATTAAGTTCACGCATGTCATGTAGCACTTGTGCGCCCTCTGCTTGCATTTGAGGGCCTGCAACTCCGCATACCTCAGCATCTGGAAAGCGGGACCTTAGCTCTTTTACCACAACCGAGGCATGGAGGTCGCCAGAGGTTTCGCCAGCGCTGATAAAGAAGCGGGTCATCTCTCCAGACCTACCTCAGGGAGGGGTAGGTTAACCTCCGGCATAACCATAAACGGATATTCCGTACTGATCAGCCAACTCCAAAAAGCGCACACGCTCAATCACCAAGGTTTTGCCCGCTTCAACCGCAAGCAGGTTACAGCCAAATTTTTTCATACTCTCAAGCGTATCAGGACCAACTACAGGCACATCAAAGCGAAAATCCTGCTCAGGCTTTGCAACCTTGATCACAGTGGCTTTTCCACTTCCAAGTGCGCCACCACGCTTGATCGCCTCATCCGTACCCTCTATCGCCTCTACAGCCAACACCGCCTGATTCTGAACCACGATAGTCTGTCCAATATCAAGGCCTGCAATACTTTTGGCCTGCGAAAAACCAAATTCGATATCTGCCGCCTGTTTTTTCACAGAGGGCCCAGCTAGGTGTCCATCTCCTACCAGCATATCGCCGGCATACAGAGTCTGATCAATCAGGGTTAGTCCGCTCTCATGCAGCAGGTCGGCAATGGTATTGAGAATGGAGTCATCACGCCGATCCTTCAGGCGCATTAATCCTTTCATGGCCGTAAGATCGGGTTTGAAATTCCGAAAGAGATGAAGCTTGCGCACCTTGCCAGCCATCACCACCTGCTCAACACCAGCATGGTTAAAGGCTTTGATCATACCCCCAACCTGCCCAACATGCAGCCAGCAGGTTGAAGCTACCAAGTTTTCTATATCAGGAGATGCTTCTTCTCTCGCGGCGACTGCGTGCACTTCAAAGCCAGCGTGATTAAGGGATTCCGCCAACTCCAGTGGGAAGTGACCATACCCGGCAATGAGACCTATCTTATTCATCACACTCAGAGGGGGGGGCTTATTCTGTATCCCGGCCGTGCACCATAAGGCCGCGTTTGGCGCTACGTACAAACTCCGTTATTTCGCGTGCTGCTATATCATCGTCCTGAAGTGATGCCTCAGCCTCGATCAACCGCTCATCACGCTTGCCGCTCTCTTTCATCAGGATACGGTAAACCTCTTTCAGTCTTCCGACCTGACTACTGTTAAAACCTTTGCGCTTAAGGCCAACAATATTGAGGCCGGAGAGGCCAGCACGATATCCGCCAGCCAGCAAACAATAGGGAGCAACATCCTTGGTAACACCGCTCATACCACCAATCATGGCGAGTTTACCAATGCGGACAAACTGCTGAATGGCCGACAACCCACCGATAATTGCTTGATCATCAACCTCAACATGGCCGGCAAGTGTCGCGCAGTTGGCTAACACAACCCCGTTACCGAGAATACAGTCATGCGCAATATGCGTATAGGCCATCAATAGATTATCATTACCGATACGGGTCACCATGCCACCGCCTTCGGTTCCGGCATTGATAGTCACATTTTCACGAATCTGATTATTATCACCAATCACGACTTCGGAAGGCTCACCATGGTATTTTAGATCTTGAGGAATCTGGCCAATAGATGAGAATGGGAAGATACGATTACCAGGGCCCATTGTGGTATTGCCAGTAATAACAGCATGGCTCATCAATTCACAACCATCACCAACCTTCACATCTGTACCAACCACGCAATAAGGGCCGATGTTTACACCATCGCCAATTTCTGCACCGCCCTCAATAATTGCAGTGGGGTGAATGTTGGTGCTCATGAGTCCTCTTGTGGAACAAGCGTTGCTGTCAGGTCACCTTCACACACGAGTTTGCCATCAACAAAAGCCTCACCCCGCAACTTCCACATGAAACCTCGCCGCCTGGTGCAAGTCAGCTCAAAAATCACCTGATCCCCTGGGCGAACCGGCTTACGAAAGCGCACACCATCAATGCCAGTAAAGTAAACAAGATATTCTCGATCATCTTCCACTGATTGAAAGGCGAGTGTGCCACCCGCCTGTGCCATCGCTTCAATCAACAATACGCCTGGCATCACCGGATGATTGGGGAAGTGGCCAGTAAACTGTGGCTCATTCATCGTGACATTCTTCAACGCACGGATCGACTTCTCTTTCTCAAAATCAAGAATGCGATCAATCAGAAGAAATGGATAACGATGCGGCAGATATTTCATGATCTGCTCAATACTCATTTCCGGCATGATTTTCCCTCCAAACTTTTGACCATAGCTTTACTGTTTATGAAAACCCTTCCACAACTCTGGAAGCTTCTGAATCACTGCACGGGTCTTTAGCCATACACGGTGTGGCATTGCAGGAAAACCTGCATAAGTACCACCAGCTTCAAGGTCAGATATCACACCGCTTTTCGCAGCCAGTTTAACACCGTCACCCACCTGAATATGGCCAGCAAGGCCCGCCTGCCCACCAAACTGACACCCTTTACCAACCTGAGTTGATCCTGAAATACCAACCTGACTGGCCATCACTGTATAGGCGCCTACTCGCACGTTATGCCCAATCTGAACCAAGTTGTCGATCTTCACACCTCGCTCAATCACGGTGTCGCCTATTGCGCCACGATCAACTGTGGCATTGGCACCAATCTCGACATCATCTTCAATAACCACCCGGCCGACTTGTGGAATCTTCAGAAAGCCTTCTCCGGTCCATGCATAACCAAAACCATCCGAACCGACTACTGCTCCAGACTGTAGTGCAACGCCGTCTCCAAGCACACAACCATCTGCCACCACACTGTTTGCATGCAAGAGGCACCTATCACCTATACGAACATGCTCACCAATCACACACCCAGAACCAATAATAGTTCCTGTGCCAATTATTGTACCTGCACCAATCACGGCATTGGCACCAATATCTACATCATTATCAAGCTGGGCTGTGGCATCAATAGAGGCCGATGCATGTCTCTTGCCAGTTGTGACGACTTGCGGAAAAAAATAACGCTGTAATTTGGCAAATGCGAGGTATGGGTCCTCAACATGTATGACGCCCAGCATATCAGGCGCAGGCTGCTCAGGTGATAGTAGCACAGCAGCAGCAGATGTTCCTTTTAAATCTTCCCTGTAACGCTGGTTGGCCAAGAATGAGAGGTCACTATCGGATGCATCTGCAAGAGTATTAACTCCAGAGATCAAATAATCTGGCATCTCCCTGGTGGAACCTGCAAGCTCACCCCCGACAATTTCAGCGGCCTCGGCAAGAGAAAGCTGTTTCAACAGAGGCTCTTACTTTTCTGTATCCAGAAGCTTTGTGATATCAGCAGTAACATCATGCTTTGCGTCAACATAGAGGAACATTGGCTTTGGCATG
>CAZFCL010000029.1:0-11418 GCA_964517705.1 uncultured Zetaproteobacteria bacterium
GAATGATCTTGATCGCCTCTTTGGCCGCAGGGAGTAGAGCGAATTTCTTTGGTTGAGAAACTGGTGATTGGCAGGCCACGCCTTACGCTAATCCTAATAGCTTTTCTGCTGCTCATTTTTGCGGCCTTTATTCCGAAATTCGAGCTTGATGTCTCTGCCGATTCCATCGTCCTGGAAAACGATGCTGACCTTGAGTACTACCGTAATATACGCGCCCGCTACGGCTCCGATGACTATCTAATCCTCACTTACACTCCCAAGGCAGATCTCTTTTCCACACTTGAGCTGCAGCGCCTTGGTGAACTACGCAATCGCTTGCGCGACATCAAACATGTTGCCTCGGTGACCACAATTCTCGATGTCCCCCTGCTGGAAAGCCCGCCGATCTCACTTGATGATTTCAGTGAGGGGGCTCCCACACTGGAGCAACCGTCAACAGATCCGATACTTGCGAGCCGCGAACTGAGTGAGAGCCCGCTATATCGCAACAACCTGTTAAGCCCCAATGGAAGAACAAGCGCAATCCAGATCGTACTTCAGCGGGATGATACCTACATCCACTTGCGCGAGCAGCGTGACCAATTACGAAATAAAAAACTGACCAATGAACTAACACTGGACGAAGCGAAATTATTACCGCAAATCGAAAATGAATTCGAAGCCTACACCCAGAAGCTTATCAAGGCGGAGACCGTGCTGATTGATGCGGTTCGCAGCACCATGGATGACTATCGCCCCTATGCGCAACTGCACCTTGGCGGTGTGCCTATGGTGGTGTCAGACATGATGAGTTTCATCCGGCATGATCTGACGCTTTTCGGTGTTGCTGTGTTAGCTATTTTGGCGCTGATGTTGACCACCATTTTTCGTAAGCCCCAATGGGTGCTCTTGCCGCTACTAACTGCTGCTGCAACTGGCATTGTCACCACAGGGTTTCTCGGCATGGTCGGCTGGCCTGTCACCGTTGTTTCATCTAATTTTCTGGCACTGGTGCTCATCTTCAGCCTGTCACTCACCATCCACCTGATTGTACGCTACCGAGAGCTGCACACCCAGAGCCCGACTGCGACACAGCGGGAGCTGGTCAGCAGCACCGTGCGCAAAAAGGCGATGCCCTGCCTTTTTAATGCACTGACTACCATGGTCGCCTTTGGCTCTCTGGTAGTCAGCGATATTCGCTCGGTAATCGATTTTGGCTGGATCATGTTCTTCGCAGTTGCCGCATCTATGCTGCTCTCGTTCACACTCTACCCTGCCACGCTGATGCTACTGCAACCCGGTCAGCCGCAGCGGGGGCACGATATCATGGGGGCAATTACTGCCACGTTTGCACAGCTGGTAGATAGGCATGCTGGTAAAATACTTTTGGCGGCAGCGCTGCTTGCAGTCCTGGGTGCTACCGGCATGTCACGTTTGACAGTTGAGAACCGCTTTATCGACTATTTCCATAGCTCCACCGAGATATTCCAAGGCATGAAACTGATTGATGAAAAGCTGGGCGGCACAACACCACTTGATATCATTATCGACGCCCCCGAACAGGAACCATCCGAAGAATTTGAGGATGAGTGGGACGATGCTTTTGACGAGGATGATGAGGGTGGTTTTGCCAACAAAAGCTACTGGTTCAATACACGTATGGTGGATGATATCGAATCCATCCACCGCTATATCGATGAGCTTCCCGAGACTGGAAAAGTACTCTCACTACATACGGCCATGACCATGCTGGATACGCTAAAGGGAGATGAGCAGGTCGATAACATGTTCCTCTCCATTCTCTACAAACGGCTGCCACCTGAAGTAAAATCGCAGATGATTACACCGTACCTCTCTGACGATGGCCAACAGCTACGCATTGCTGTGCGTGTCTATGAGTCTGACAGTGGTCTGAATCGCAATGCACTACTGGAGAATATTCAGAACCACCTCACCGCCGAGCGGGAAAAGTATGGTGAGGAGGTTCACCTTAGCGGCATGGTGAAGCTTTATAACAACCTGTTGCAAAGCCTGTTCCGCTCGCAAATTCAAACGCTCGGCTTTGTCTTCCTTGTGATCCTTATCACCTTTGCCCTACTGTTTCGCTCCATCAGAGTGGCCGCCATCGCCATTATCCCCAATATCATCCCCGTTGTACTGGTACTAGGGCTTTTGGGCGGGCTCGGTATTCCGCTCGATATTATGACCATTACAATTGCTGCTATTACGGTCGGTATTGCAGTAGATGACACCATTCACTATGTCCATCGCTATCATGAAGAGTGGAAAAAAGACGGTGATTATCACGGTGCAATATACCGGGCACACAACAGTATCGGGCGGGCGATGTATTATACCTCCATCACTATCACCATCGGTTTTATTGCTATGATACTTTCGGATTTTGTGCCGACGATCTACTTTGGCCTGTTTACTGCCTTCGCCATGATCACTGCCCTGCTCACCAATATTACCGTGCTACCGGTACTCCTCAGAATCCTGAAGCCATACGGAAAGCTTCCCACTAAGACTTAATCAGCTGATCTGTTTTGGTACAGGTAGCGAAAGACCAGTTGAATTGCGCATTAGCAGTTGCTTGATTGCAGCGCTATTGCCAAGCACACGCATACCAAGCCCTCTCAGCTCCTTTAGCCCGGGAATGCCACCAGTGAAAACCTGATGAAGCCCCTCCATCGAGCCCATTACGGAGAGAACATCTGGCATGCGTAATTTCATATAACGATCCAGCACCGGCATATCCCCCCAATCCTCATCAAATCGATAAGCATCGGATATCTCCTGTGCAAGCACCATCGCATCACGCAGCCCGAGATTCACACCAAGCCCCGCCAGCGGATGAATGCAGTGCGCAGCATCACCAACCAGTGCCACACGCTTGCGTACAAAATGTTTGGCCAGCTTGGCAACAAGTGGAAAAGCAGCCCGATCGCCCGCCTCACTGATACGCCCTAGCATGGGCCCAAATGTAAGGTTCAGCGCATCAAGAAATGACTCATCACTCATCGCCATAAGGCGCTCCGCCTCACTATTCTCTGCACTCCACACAATCGAGCATAGGCCATCTGTCATCGGCAGCATCGCCAAGGGGCCTGTCGGAAGAAAGCGCTGGAACGCGATGTTATTATGCCCACGCTCTGGACGTACTGTGGCCACAATACCTTTCTGACTATAGTCACGTTGCCAGGTGCCAATTCCAGCCTGCTCACGAACCCATGAACGACCTCCGTCCGCACCAACAATCAGCGGTGTGGTCAGTAGTCGACCATCGGCCAGTCGCACCTCTACATCTGCATCATGCCACTCAAGGCTCTCAATCTCAGCCGGTGAGCAGAACTCAACATGGTCGCTCTCCAGCAGCGCCTTGTGCATGGCTTGCTGTGTGCAGGAGTTCTCAATCAAGTAACCCAACATATTCTCACCGATCTCGCTGGCATCGAAGCGAATGCCGCCCTGCTCCTGATTATCCCAGATACGCATCGCCTGCATTGGGCCTGCATCCTTTTCAAGGTACTTCCAAACCCCAATACCCTGTAGTATCTTCACATTACCCATCACAATGGCGGAGACGCGACAGTCCCGCTCAAGTGATTTGCGGACTGGCGCCTCACCGCGCTCAATAATAACAATGTGCAAGCCGCTATGGCGAAGTGAACAGGCAAGCGCCAAACCCACCATGCCACCACCCACAATGATCAAATCCACATGATCGGCATGTGCGCTCATAACAGCTCTCCTGCAACCTTTCTCATCTGGCCGATACCGGACGCCTGCTTGAGAAGCAAGCCCTGCAGTGATGGTGCAAAAGCCATTTTCTCCAATGCCATGCCCCGAAGCAGCTTGGCTCCCGGAAGCGTACTGCCAAAGGTATGCACCATCGATTCCGTAAAGCCTGCCACGGCCATCACATCAGCCCTTCGCTTCTCGGCATAACTCTGCAACATAATAGGCTGCCCCGGATCACTGCGCGCAATGGAGGAGTCGAGTACAGAAACCATATCCAGCACATCACGAAAACCGAGGTTCATCCCCTGCCCTGCAACCGGATGAATGGTGTGCGCAGCATTGCCAACCAATGCGACACGCTCCGCTGTAAACTGTTTAGCAATGGAGAGCTCCAGCGGATAGCTGGCCCGCTTTGAAACAGCGGTAATGGCGCCGAGTGCTTCCACTGTTTGTGCACCTGCTGCCTTTTGCAGGGCTGAAATAAACGCCTCATCACTCATAGCTAGAAGTTGCGATGCCTCAGCAGGTGATGCAGCCCAGACAATTGAAAACCGCCCATCGGAGAGCGGAAGAAACGCAAGGGGCCCGGAGTTTCGGAAACATTCATATGCAATATCGCCATGCCCTTTTTCGCAATGTGCCGATGCCACGATTCCGAAGCGATTATAATCCCACCCAAACAGACCAATATCGGCCATACACCGAATCTGACTATGGGTGCCATCTGCAGCCACCAGCAGAGAGGCTGAAAGCTTCAACTCACTCTTCTTCGATAGAGCTGCCACCTCTACTCGATCATTCTTGGTTACAAAATTACGTAGTGATGTTGATGAATAAACTGTTACCGAAGATGACTCAAGCTGCTCATACATCGGCCTCAGAAGAGGCCCCATCTCGACCACATAGCCAAGCGCATCCATATCAGAAACTTCGTTGTGACCATCACTTGCATCAAGATCAACACGGCCACGATTGCCTGGCTCAGTCACAACAATATGTCGAATCGCACCAACACCAAGTGCCTCTACACCTTGCCAAACACCAAGCCGCTCAAGGTGCGTGCGTGAACCGTAATTAAGCGCGACCACACGTTCGGGGTCTGTAGATGCAAAGTTTGGCTCGGCATGCTCGATGATAGCCACCCGATAATGGAGGCGATCCAGTTCAAGAGCGAGTGTGGCGCCCACGGCCCCGCCACCAACAATAACAATGTCAAACTGCTGCGCACTCATGTGGCATCCCCTCAGCTTTACTCACTCCGTAGTCGCATTATCCTTGCGGGATTGATGGGGATTGCAAGTTGTGCCTGCCACTGATTTTTAAAGAGAAGAGACCGCTTCAGCCAAAAGCGGCGCCAATGCAATGGCATTGGTTGGGTGCTTGATACTATCGGTACTCCATAGGTGATTAACCCCTGCTGCACGAATGCGCGCCTCAGCATCACCGACGAACAGTGCATGTGTGACAATGACTGATATTGAGGAGGGGTTGCCGCCGAGCACGCTTTCGATAGCTGCCACCACCGTCCGCCCGGTGCTCGCCATATCATCGACAATGATCACATCACGGCCAGTTATCACAGAGGTGTCCGAAAGTTGAATGCGAACATTACGGTCTCCCAGTCGCTCCTTCTCACCAATAACAGAATCAAACGCACACACTTCGGCAATGGATGACACCCACTGCTGCGATTCAGCATCCGGGCCAAGCAACAGAGGCCTCTCAAAATGCGTGCCAACAAACTCGGCAATTGGCCCTGCTGCACTAAGGCTGACCGCCTTTGATGAGACTACCGCATCCTCCAGTCGCGTGATTCTATGCAGGTGCGGGTCGACAGTAATCACCGCATCAAATGCTTTTCCCAGCAGTGTACCAATCGTCTGCTGGCTTATCGCCTCTCCGAGGTGAAATGCTTTATCCTGGCGCATATAGCAGAGATACGGTGTTACGAGTGTTACTCTTTTTGCGCCATGGGTACGTGCTGCATCAGCAGCCAGAAGCAGATCGAGCAATTTCTCATTGGGGTGATCGAGACTTAAGCAGATAACAACATGCTCAGGCAGCTCAGCTGGCAGACGCACCCTGCTCTCGCCATCTGGAAAGCGGTGAATCTCAATCTCGGTGTGCGACCACTTCAAGGTGGCAGCCAGCCCCTCTGTCAGCTCCCGGCTAGTGGAAAAACCAAGCAAAAGAGTATCACTCATAGCGGTGGAAAATAGCTTGGTGTCGGTGGGTTCTGGCCAACCTTGAAACCGATATCCTTCTTCGCCATCTCCACGGCAAAGTCGAAATCGGACGGAAACTCAGCATGAATACGATAGAGGATATCTCCCACCGATACTGGGTCACCCAGCTTTTTCAGCAGGTCAACACCTGCCCCCATATCCATGGGTGCACCAGCCATACGGGCAATGCGTGCCATCTGAAGATTATTGATCTCAGTCACAAAGCCGGACTCCAGCGCAGGAATCTCCATGGTCAGCTCGCCAAGCTTGGGTGGCGTGCTATTCTCACCTTGTGCGGCAATGATCGACTGCATTTTAGCCATCGCACGACCTGTTTCGAGGATATCACGGGCAATTGCATACCCCTGACCGCCACGAACATCTGGATCAAACTCAAGAATACGCCCCGCCAGCCTCAGCGCCTTTTCACGAAGGTCATCCGGTGCCGCCGGATCATTCTCCAGCACCAGCACCACATCGCGCGCCTCAAGGGCCGGGCCAATGCCGCGGCCAACTGGCTGCTCGCCATTGGTGATCACCACCTCAAGGTGCAAGTGCAATCGGTCACCGACATATTCGAACAGTTTACGAAGCCGCAGTGCATCACTCATACGGTGTACCTTGGAGGTTGGACCGACCGGAATATCGATCAGCAGATGTGTGGCACCTGCCGCCACCTTCTTCGAGAGAATGGATGAAACCATCTGACCTGGTGAATCAAGCGATAGTGGGCGCTCCACAGATATGAGAATATCGTCGGCAGGCGCAAGCCTTGCTCGCCCTCCCCACGCCAGGCAGCCACGCTCATGGTGTACAATTTCGCGCAGGCTGTTCAGGTCAAGATCAACACGCGCCAGCGTCTCCATCGTATCAGCAGTGCCGGAGGGAGATGTAATGGCACGGCTTGATGTTTTGGGGATCAACATACCGTGGGCAGCGACAATCGGCACCAGCAGCATGGTAGTACGGTTACCCGGAATACCACCAATGCAGTGCTTATCGACCACAAGCGGTTCACCCCAGTCCAGCTTCTCACCTGTTTCAACCATTGCCTCTGTCAGGTAGAGAAGCTCTTCACGCTCCATGCCGCTCTCACTGCAGGCAACCAGAAAGGCAGACATCTCCATGCGGGAGTAACGGTTGGCGACAATATCACGAACGATGGATTGAAAATCTTCAGAGTCCAAACGCTCACCGGCAATCTTGCGATGAACTGCATCCAGTGATTCAGGTGGTACCGCCTGCGCAATGCAGACCATATCCCCCTCATACAGGCCCAGTTGCTTAAATGCCTGATCACTCAGCCCCAGCTCATCAACTGCCATGATCTTTTCATCATCCACAACATTGAGCACAGCCAGCACTTGCTGATGATCGCTCACACTATTCACCTCTACCTTGGCAAGCGCCTGAAAACCCTCCGTATGGTAAACAGGGCAATCGCGGTGCAGGTAGGCAACATTCTCCTTGAATGTATCAATACCGATACGACGAAGTTTGAGGTGAACACCAGCTCTGATCATGTAACTCCTTTGGAAACCAGAAACATATGGCTCCTGCTCCAATTTATAGCTGTATCTGCCAAAAAAGTCGATATATGAATACTGAAAGCAGTTGAATTAATTGAGCAACTGAGCCTGCATTAAACCTCGCAAACTACCATCCGGCATCGGTTTGAAATCGCTGATACGTGGGCCGTGAACAGCAACAACTGGCTCATACCATAGCGGGATATAGACCATATCATCACGCATGCGCTGCTGTACCTTCGCATAGAGCGTCTTACGACTACCCTGAGTTTCAGCAGTAGCCGCCGCATCAAGCCAGCGATCCACTTCGACACGGCTGTAACGACCTCGGTTGGAGCCTTTGGGTGGCCACATCTCACTGTGCAAAATCCAGCGATAAATATCGGGGTCGGTGATGCCTACCCAGGAGAGTGAAAAGAGCTGAAAATCACCGCGCTTGATACGCGCATAGAAGCCGCCCCACTCCAGTGATTCGATAGATACTTTTACGCCAATTTTCTCCCACATGGCAGCAATAGCTGTGGCCAGCAGTAGACGGGTTGGATCGGTACTGGTGCGATAGGTGAGGGAGAAACGGATGCCATCTTCACGGCGCAAAAGTCCTGCCGCATCCATCAATCTCTCTGCCTCCTTTGGGTCAAATCGCAACGGTGGCAACGGATTCGATGCCCAGTGGCTCGGTGAGAGCACAGTTTCCGCAAGCTTGGGAAGATTAGAAAAAAGTGCGACCTTCAACTTCTCCCGATCCAGTGCCAGTGCCCTGCGAACTCGTACGTCATCTAACACCTTGTCCTGAAGATTTAAGCCAATGTAGGAGAATGTGTTCGAAGGCTCTGTTTTCATGGTCAAATGCTGCTGCTTGGCAATATAGGGAAGTAGGTGCGGCGATAGGTCATTTTGCACAAAATCAAGTTCACCGCGCGTTAACTTCAACACCCTTGTCACCGGGTCTTTTACGCCCATGAAGCGAATACGGGTTATACCTTCCGACATACCTCTACGCTCAAGCATGATACCGCTCTCACTCCACGAGGCCAGTTGATACTCCCCGCAACCAATGGTCTGGCGTGCACGGTGTGGATGCGCCGCCATAGATTCAGGAAGAATGCCGATATTCAGGCGTGAGAGCAGCGAAGCATCACGCCTAGAGAGATAAATTGTCAGACTATCATCACCCTCTACTTCGATGCGCTCAATAGAGGCAAAGCTCGCTTTTAGCGGGCTGGTGAGGTCGGAGCTAATCACTGCACGTAGTGTCGCCGCCACATCGGCTGCACGTACTTCGCTACCATCACTGAATGTAACTCCCTGTTTCAGCTTGAAGCGCCACACAAGCGGGCCAGGACTCCCCCACTCTTCGGCCAGATCGCCTTTAACATTAAATGATCTGTCCAACTTTACGAGGCCGCGATGGAGAAACTCCTGTACTCGCATAGAAGCAGCATCGGTTGCAAAACGTGGATCAACAGTAATCGGCATCTGTGCCAAGCCCACACGCAACAGATCACGATTATCTTCCGGTGCAGTACAGCCAGTTGCCAGTAGCGTGTAGAAAAGCAGAAAGGCCAGGCGAATCATCAAAGCACCCAAAGGCTCATAGCCTCAACATGGCCCGCTCCCGGAAACAGGTCCAGCGCCCGAAGCGCTTTCAATTTATAGCCCTGTCGCTGCAATATTTCCCCATCACGAGCGCCTGCCGCCACATCACAGGAAATCATAATAATCTTGGCTGGAAGAAGTCGCGATATCTGGCTACAGATACGCTTGGCCCCACGCCTCGGGGGATCAAGGATTAGAATATCCGCCCCGACATAAGGTTCAATATCAAATGTCTCAAAAAGGTTGGCTACTTTAAAAGCCCCCGTGACACCGAGGCGCTCTGCACTGGCTGTAGCTGCACGCACACTGGCTTTGCTCAGTTCAGCGCCAAACACCTCAGCACCTGTAGCCACAGCAAGCGGCAGAGAGAGATTGCCGATACCACAAAAAAGATCACATACTCGGCCTGGCTTTCCACCCCACAACTGAACCTGGGTAACTAATTCGCAGTTTCCCTCCAGCTGCCCCTGCACAAAGTCATCAGGAGCAACAGCCAACGACATAACTTTTTCTCCCGCCGGAAGAAGGTCGTGAAACTCGGCTACAGGCTTGGTGAGCGGGCGGGTGATGCCATCGCAATCGCGCCACCAATACTGAACTGGATAGCTATCAACCTCGGAGTTAGTTTCTATATTCGGCATTGAGTCTGTTTCAAAAATAGCGTGGATACCATCAGACAGCTGAATAGCCTGCACAGCATGAATACCGCCCAAAGAGGAGCTATCTTCAAGTAGTTGCCTTAATTTATTTAATTCCGGGGTGAGTACCATACATGCCGTATGCCGAACCGGAGAGTGGCTCGTCCGCGCATAAAAACCTAGAAACTCTCCCTGCCCATCGCAGCCAACAAACCAGCGCACACGCCTGCGGTAGCGGCCTTGATGAAACAGTGCAGGTAACCACTTAGTCTCGGCAGTGATCAGCGCTTTAAAAGCCGCCTGTACCCAGTCTGACTTCAACTCGGCCTGCTTTTCCCCTGTGAGATATTGTAGTGCACAGCCACCACACTGCTTGGCAACTGAACAATTCGATTCAATACGATCTGGAGAGGGCTCAAGCAACTTAACAATTTCACCCCGAAGTACACCTCGTCGCTTTGTAGAGATATGGATTTCAAGCAGATCTCCCGGCACAGCGTTGGCTACCAATATGGTATTACCATCCACATGCAGCACCGACTCCCCGCCCGAAAGGATCGGGCCTGCCACAGCTTGGATGGTTTGACCAATCACCTGCTGGGCTGACCCATTTTTAATTGATTCAGATGATCGAACTGTTTCAGGTAGTCTGGTCGCTCAGCCACAACCCCTTTTGATTGCACCAGGAGTTTAAATACCTCGCCCATGCCACCAAACGGCATTAGGACTCGCTTAGCGTGCGCCATTAAATGCATGCTGACCTTATCATTTTGTGTGGCTAGAGACTGTACAAGCGTCTGTACGGATGGGGACTGTGCTAACCAGCCACCCTGTGACATCCAGAGAAGAGAGGAGAGGCCTCTACGCTCTCCCGCCTCTGCCAGTGCAGTAAAATCAACATGAGCCGTAATATCACGACTACCGGGATCAGTAAGCACATCATCATTTGCCTGCTGACCGATATGCGCAAGCAGTGTTCCTTCTCGCCGACCACTGCGGTAATACTCCTGCTGTGAATAACCATAATCGTTAGTGAAAACAAACCCTCGCTCAACAATTTCTGAAACCTCTTGCTGCCAACGATCAAGCCCTGGGTTCCACTCGCTGATATAACCATCCTGCCACGCCTGCAATAGTGCTGGGGCAATATCTGGGGGGTCACTCATCGCAGTATCACGTTCCTGCCAGACAAAGTTGCCATCAGCAATGCCAACACCGCGCTCAAGGAGTGAGCCTTCACGCCAACAGAAACAGCGAACAGGAAATGCATCTGGCAACTCGTTACTAAATAGCAGGATATTTGTTTGGGGTGCCACCTCATCAAGGGAGGAGACAATCGAAACATCGAAGCCACGATCAATAAACAGGGCTGCCTGTCGTTCGCGAAGTTGTGCACTTCGTTCTACAGATATGACTGCAGATGGCATAGGCATGGCAAACTGTGCAAGCAGCTCAAGCGTGGATGCCAGAAGCTTGCCGGAACCGGAACCCTGCTCCAAGAGAGTCCACTGCACTGGCTCATCAAGCTGCTTCCAGCCCCAGAAAATCAGATCAGAAAATCCGAGTGACAACCAAGGGCCAAGCTCAGGCGCAGTCACAAAGTCACCCCGCTCACCGAATACGGTTCTCGACTCATAGTAGCCAAGCTTAGGCTGGTAAAGCGCTGCCTGCATAAAGCAATCAAATGGAAGCCAGCCATCGGTA
>CAZFCL010000030.1:0-11302 GCA_964517705.1 uncultured Zetaproteobacteria bacterium
AAGCACAATGGGACAGTTTCTTGATGATGAAGAAAAGGAAGTTCAAGCCCATCAACTAGAGCATAAAGACGATTCTAATTTTTTTATTTGGATAGCCATTATAATTATTTTTTTAGTTCTAATAGTTGTGGTAGCTATATGAGACTGCACTCAGATAAAGTCACATGACGGTAGTGAGAAGGCTCTTTACAGGTTCTTAACTAGATAGCCAGTCCCAATGTTTAATTTGACCAGCCCAGCTTTCTTGGACTGCCTCAACAATTCTTGGATGAACATGGTAATGCTCTGGCTGCAAGGCCATTAGAAATACAACATGAGGAGTTGAGAAGGCTTCGACCATAGAGTTAGGAGTGTTGTCCTTCAGAGATGATAGCATTCGTTGAACAAAGTCGCTTCTTTTCTCACGAATAAAGTGCTGGTAAATCAATAGGGATTTTCCTTCGTTCCATAGTCCTTGAATTTCTTTCCAATACAAAAACTTGGATGAGTTTTTTCCACCATAAGGCTTGGATTTGACCTCTATTCCATTGTCAGGGTCAAGAAATACAAAGTTGCACTCCTTGGATTCCTCAATGAGTTGGGAAAACCAGCTTGGTCTTTCACTCCGATCATCTGGAACATAATCAGAAAAGTACTTGGCCTTTGGAATCAATGAGGTTGACTCGATAAGAGCAACCGAGCGAGGTTGATCGAGCTCCAAGTGTGATTGGAGAGAGCGGTACAGCTCGGGATCATGCCTTGACCATTTCTCTGGTTCACTCAGGTATCGGACAAATTTCCCATCGCTGCTTCCGTCATCCTGAGTCAACATCCATGCAATAAGTATGCGGAAGTGGCTGGCATTTAATATACAGCGAAGGAGCCCGTATTTTCGGTAGTCATTAATATCTCCGTAGTACTGGTTTTTCATGAAGGATCATCTTTGGAGAAGAAAACGTAATAGCATTCATAGATAAATAAGGCAGTTATGCCAACCGAGAGTGATAGTATAATTGTACTGAGTGGGTCCAAGTAGAATGGCAATGGTAGTGTGAAAATCACCCATGCGATAATAATATACATTCTCATAAGTGATATTCTCCTTTTCTTGGTTCCTTGTGACCACTTTAGTAATTGTACACAGAATATGCATGCCTTGTCAGTTGCTTTAGCTGGAAATTGGCGTCCAGTTAGAGAAGTAGCCCGGTAGCAAATTCACTGGTTGCCGGTAGCTTGCCAGATATGAGTGTACGCAAGGCTGCTGTTGAGATTCTTTCTTCTGTATTGCACAGTCAGATCAAGGCCGATGTTGCCATGGAGAGGCACGGTAGTGGCTTGCCTGAGCGTGACCACGCACTACTACACGAGATGGCGTATGGCGCTCTGCGCTGCTTTTATTCACTGGAGGCGGATTACTCCCGCTTTTGCAAATCAAAGCCCGATCCTGTTGCGCAAGCTGCACTGCTGCTGGGCACATACCAGTTGCGGCAGATGCGAATCCCGGAGCATGCAGCTCTCTCTGAAACAGTGTCTGCTGTTCAAGCTCTGCAGCCGAAAGCAGCGGGTTTTGTGAATGCGGTGTTGCGCCGTGTGTCCGAGAGCTCATCCCCAAGTAAGTTGAAGCCTTACCAGCGCTCAGAGCTGCCCAAATGGATATATGCGGCGTGGCGTGATGCCTTTGGGGCAGAAGAGGTACAGCAGCTCTGCCACGCGCTCAGAGCAGCGCCGAAGCTGTCTCTGGCTCTCTTTGTTGATCGTGATGCGTGGTTGGTTAAGGCCAGATCACAGGGTTTTGAGGCGCTGCCCGGTAAGCTCTCCCCGCATGCTGTGCTTCTCCCTTCAGGCACCAGTGTCACCTCGCTTCCGGGTTTTTCTGAAGGTGAGTTTGCGGTGATGGATCAGGCTGCGCAGGCAGCAGTGATGGCGCTGGAGGTGACAAAGCCGGATGGTTTGATTCTGGATGTTTGCGCAGCCCCCGGAGGGAAAACAGCACTGCTCTCACACAGGTTCCCGGAGGCGACTATTCTGGCTGTGGAGCTGAATTCGAAGCGAATCCCACGTTTACGAGGGAACCTTGCGCGCACTGGCTGCCATAATGTTACGGTAGTTCAGGCTGATGGGTTTGCACCCCCTTTGAGGGAGAGAAGTGCTGATGCAGTTATGCTTGATGCACCCTGTTCAGCGTCTGGCGTGTTGCGCCGTCACCCTGATGCCAGGTTTCTGCACGATCAGAAAACCGTTGAGAAACTGGCGGCGGGGCAGAAGCTACTGTTGCAAGAATCGCTGCGCCTGCTCAAGCCGGATGGGGAGATGATTTATGCTGTCTGCTCTATCCACCCGCAGGAGAATGAGCTGGTGGTGGATAGCTTGTCTCAGGATTCTAATCGACTGCTTCCTTCAGAAGATCATGATGGCTTCTTCTTTGCCCGTATCCGTGGTGGCAGAGTGGTAGAGGCTATATCAGAGTGCGATGATCATGAGTGATACAGAGTTCGAGCTGATTGAGAGGTGTTTCAAGGGGCAGGGTGGTACTTCCACCTCTTTTACTCGCCTTGGCATTGGTGATGATGCTTCGATTCACCAGCCGCGCGCAGGTATGGAGCTGGTGGTCAGCACAGATACCTCGGTACAGGGCATTCACTGGCCGGATGATCTCCCGCTTGCAAAGGCGGCAGATCGGGCAGTTTGCTCAGCGCTCTCTGACCTTGCAGCGATGGGGGCAGAGGCTGTTGCTGTGTGGGTGAACCTTATGTCACAAGATCGAGCATCGGTTGAGGGGATGGCTGAGGGGGTCAGCGCTGCGTTGAAGCGTTATAATGTTGAATTGGCAGGTGGTGATACCAGCCGCGCACCAGTCAATGCTATAGCTGTCACAGTAGCTGGCGAGCTGCCGGAAGGAACATCTATGCGCCGCGATCTGGCAAAGGTGGGCGACAATATCTGGTTGGCTGGAAAGGTTGGGTTTCATGCGCTTGGATTGCAGCAGTGGCTGGATGGTCAGCACGAAGGTGAATATGTTCATCATATGGAGATAAAGCCTCTGCTCGCTGAAGGTGTGAAGCTACGTGAGATGGGGGTGCGCTGCTGTATCGATGTTAGCGATGGTTTGCTACAGGATGCAGGGCATATTGCATCAGCTTCCGGGATTGGAATGGATATTGAGGCGACAGAGTTGCCCGAGTGGTTGGATATGTGTGAAGCGCTGGGGGAGAAGGAGTTTCTTGATGCTGCTCTTTGCGGCGGAGAAGACTATGCACTGCTATTTACTGCGCCTGCCCATATGGATTTTCCAGAGAGCCTTGCAACAAAGATAGGGCAGTGCCAGCCGGGAGAGGGTGTCTCAGTTTACCAGGCGGAGTCGCATTGTGATGTTAAGGGGCGGGGGTTTCTCCACTTTGAGTGAAACGCGCACTATGCACCACTGGCTGGCTGCCGGCCTCGGGAGCGGGTGGCTGCCCAAGGCGCCCGGCACATGGGGGTCGCTGACTTCGCTGATTCCGGCATGGTTTCTAGTTGAGCAGGTAGGGGCTGTGGCATTGATGGCTGCTTCTTTGGCGCTGCTTGTAGTTGGCTGCTGGAGTTGCGCGGCTATTCTGCCTCGAATCTCTGATAAGGACCCTGGCTGGATTGTGATTGATGAGTGGGCAGGGCAGTGGCTCTGTGTGGCACTGGTTTTCCTCTTTCTCGGTAGTTCTTTTGTTTATCTTGCCCTCTCTTTTATCGCGTTCAGGTGCTTCGATATACTTAAGCCGTGGCCTGTGAGCCTGTTTGAGCGCATCGGGCCGTCGTGGTGGTCTATTATGGCGGACGATATTGTTGCCGGCTTGATGGGTGCTGCTGTAGTGGTTACTGGTGCGCTCGTGGCAGCAGGCATCTGATGATTCGGGCACAGTGGGTCTTTAGCGAAGCGGGATTGCAGAGCCTGAATGTTGCGGGTTTAACCACTGGATGGTTGAGAGGCTGGCTCTGTTCGGCTGGTGCAACCGATGTCTTTTTCCGTATGCTAGAAGAGGGTGGCTGGCACCACGAGAAAGCGGAGTGGCGTATTCTTTATGGTGATGCGGTTGATTTGGCAGAGGCGGCAAAAACCCTTGGGTTAGAGGCAGGTATTGACCCTTGTGGGCAACTGAATATTTCAGAGGCCAGCGAGTTCATCCTTGATAGTCCATCTCGATCTTGCTGGCTGGTAATGCAAGAATCGGAAGATAGAATAATCTTTATATCTTGCGGAGATATGATCTATAAAAGAAAGTATTGCTTTAATATTATAAGTGGTGAGAAGTCACAACTTCCTCTCGCTGTTTACCCTGATGATCGCGGGGAGTTCAAGCTGGACTCGGGAGTAAGTGGCTCACTGCTTCTAAAAGGTGAATCAGTGCCGGGCAGCGCGCTAAACTGTGATGGTATGTTGCCTGAAGAGCAGGCAGTTGAGTTGCTACGGAAGAGGGGCTTCACCCTTCGCACTGTGGAGTCATGTACGGCGGGTGGCATTGCTGCCCGTGTTGGCCGCATACCGGGTGTGTCGGATGTATTGGATCGAGCATGGGTGACCTATCAGAATAGTGCAAAGTCCGAAGAGGTTGGGGTTCCAGCCAGTAGCATCGAGAAGTTTGGCGCGGTAAGTGGTGAGGTGGTATCTGCTATGGCCGAGGGTGGCCGTAGTGGGGACGCTGTTTGTGTTGCAGTGAGTGGTATCGCCGGGCCAGATGGTGGCTCAAGTGTGAAACCTGTTGGAACGGTCTGGATCGCTGTGGCGCTACCAAGCGAGAAGGTTGAAGCGAAATTGTTGAAGTTGATCGGCTCCCGCAGCGAAATTCAACGGCGATTTGTCAATGCTGCATTAATATTTTTGATTGAAAGGTTGAAAAAACTCAGCGCATAGCGCTGATAAGTGTCTCTGCACGTATCAAGTCATCGGGTGTATCAACACCAACTGTGTGAAAATCGCCAACTGTGACAGCAATATCGTAGCCATGATGCAGCACACGCAGCTGCTCAAGCCTTTCACTTTCCTCCGCCTCACAACCATCCAGTAGAGGGTAGGTGAGAAGGAACTCTTTCCGATAGGCGTAAAGCCCGACATGTTGCAGTGCTTTTGACTCTCCGGAAGATGGATAGGGAATGGCTGCGCGACTGAAATAGAGCGCACGACCTTTAGCATCGCAGACCACTTTCACAACATTGGCACTGTTTAGATCACCCTTATCACGGATTGGGTGTGCCAATGTTGCCATCGGTAGGTAGGCATCATCACTGAACGGCTTCACAACAGCGCGAATCGCTTCCGGATCAATCAGCGGCTCATCACCCTGCACATTGACGATAACATCGAAATCGAGCCCCCGGAATGCCTCGGCAAGCCGTTCGGTACCACTGCTGTGATCCGGAGAGGTCATGCAAACCTTGGCATTAGTACGGCTGACAACCTCGGCAATGCGTTCATCATCGGTGGCGACAAACAGAGGGCCGATAGCTGCTCTCTCTGCTCGCTCAATCACATGAAGAATCATCTCTCGGCCGGCAATCTTTGCCAGTGGCTTTCCGGGGAAGCGAGTTGACCCCATGCGGGCCGGAATCCCGACTGCGATCTGAAGTGACTTCATCTTAGTGGGTTTCGATTTCGTTCCAGCTTGCTGTAGCCGTACCAACTTTGCCGACAACAACACCTGCTGCACGGTTGGCAATTTTTGCAGCAGTGAGTGCATCATCACCACGTGCCAGGCAAGCAGTAAAGACGGCAATCACCGTATCGCCCGCACCGGTAACATCGAAGACATCGCGAGCAGCGGTTGGAATATGGTGGCTGGATTTACCATCAAATAGTGTCATGCCGCGCTCGGAGCGGGTGATGAGCACATATTTCAGGTTAAGGTCAGCATGTAGTTTTTTCGCAATATTTTCGGCATTGGCATCATCATTGACGGCCGGCATATCAGCCATGGCTGCCGCCTCGTTCAGGTTGGGTGTGATGAAAGTAGCACCACGGTAAGCCTCAGTGTGTTCGGGCTTTGGATCTACACCAATAGTGCTGCCTTCGAGTCTGTGAATGAGCTGGCGGATGAAGTCAGGTGTCAGCATACCTTTGCCGTAGTCGGAGAGAATGGTGGCGTGAGACTGTTTCTGAAGCTCTTCAATACTTGTGAGAATCTGCGCCTGTGATTCTGGCATCGCTGCCCGCGTCCACTCACGATCGTAGCACACAACCTGTTGATAGCGTGCGATAATACGGGTCTTAATTGCGGTAGGACGGTTATTGGTTTTGGTGATAACTCCTCGGCTGTCCGATTTGAGCTCGGAAAGTTGCTGCTTCACCCATGCGCCCGGCTCATCACTGCCGACAATGCCAAGCATGGCTGAATTGGTTTCCAGCGTGTGTAGGTTGCGCACTACATTGGCTGAGCCACCAAGTCTGCGGTCGATGCTGTTGACGCTGACCACCGGCACCGGCGCCTCAGGTGAAATGCGTGATACATCTCCCCAGATGAACTCATCTACAATGATATCGCCGATAACTAGAATCAAATTGCCTCTCCTGCTTTCATCTCCGCTTCTGTATGCGCCAGTATAAAGTTTTTAATTGAGGCAGGGTAGTCACCCTGATTGGCCAAGGTGAAAAAGCACTCGCTCTACAACGTATTCTTGCTGCTCTTTCTCTAGCCCAGGCCAGAGCGGCAGGCGTACAAGCCGGTCAGAGAGTTGCTCCGTTACGGTGAGTGCACCATGGGTTCGGCAATATTTTTTTCCAGCTGGTGCCGAGTGTAAGGGAACATAGTGAAACACACTTAGGATAGAGTCATTTTTTAGGCTTGAAATGAGGTTAGAACGTTCTTCAAGCGAGCTGAGTAATAGGTAGTACATATGCGCATTATGTCGGCATGTGCCTGGAATGACGGGGCGCCTGACCACGTCATCTGATTCAACAGATGCAAAGGCCTTGTGGTACTCTTCCCAGATTTTCAAGCGGCCAACTGTAATTTCATCAGCATGCTGTAGTTGTGCCCAGAGAAAAGCTGCAGTGAGTTCACCAGGCAGGAATGATGATCCAATGTCTACCCACGTATATTTATCGACCTCACCTCTAAAGAAGCTGCCTCGATTGGTACCTTTCTCCCAGATAATTTCGGCACGTTTAGCAAAGCGCTCATCATTAACTAGAAGAGCTCCCCCCTCTCCTGAAATAACATTTTTTGTTTCATGGAAGCTATAGGCGCCAAGGTGACCGATGCTTCCAAGTGCTCTTCCTTTGTATGTTGACATCAAGCTTTGTGCGGCATCTTCAATCACAAACAGACTGTGCTTTGCAGCTAAAGCCATGATTGAGTCCATATCGCAGGCAACACCAGCGTAATGGACAGCTACAATGGCTTTTGTTTTGGGGGTGATAGCTTCTTCTATAAGGGATTCATTAATGTTAAGTGTATCTTCGCGGATATCGATGAAGACTGGCACTGCTCCGCGTAGAACGAATGCATTGGCAGTTGAGACGAAGGTGTAGGAGGGCATGATCACTTCATCACCTGGTTCCAGGTCGATTAAAATTGCCGCCATCTCAAGTGCTGCGGTACAGGAGTGAGTCAGAAGTGCTTTTTTACTCCCAGTGCTTGTTTCGATCCAGTTATGACATTTTTCAGTAAATGGCCCATTGCCAGCCAACTGTCCATTGCTGTGAGCTTCCAGGATATACTCGATTTCATCACCGGTCATGTGCGGTTTGTTAAACGGGATGGCCCTACTACTGCTCATTGGGTACTTGCTCCCCTTTCCAATAAAGATATACATGATCACCACGCAGTCGCCACGATTTAACTAGCTTGCCTAGTTGTGGTGTTTCAGCCTCAGCAAGAATATAGACGCTCCGCTCATTGTTGTTACGGTACCAAGTTACGGGCTCTCGGTCTTGGTGCCACACATCAATGTAGGCAGTTACTGCGAGTCCTGAGGCAATATCGTTTTGGGTGCGTAATGGCGCATTTTTAACTAGTTGCATTACCTCTTGTGCTACAATCTTCACATCGCGCTCTGGACGCCAGTCTTTGATATAGGGGAGAATCACCATACTGTAGGGGATTTTGAGAAGAATGAAGAGTGCGATCAATGTGATACCTTGGCGAAGTCGGTTTTTATCCAGTTGCAAGGTTAGGCCTGTCAGCAGCAGTGCCAGCA
The DNA here is from genome assembly GCA_964517705.1 of uncultured Zetaproteobacteria bacterium. Classification (GTDB taxonomy): domain Bacteria; phylum Pseudomonadota; class Zetaproteobacteria; order Mariprofundales; family Mariprofundaceae; genus Mariprofundus. The sequence goes on from CAZFCL010000030.1 coordinate 8,143, forward strand.
GTCCATAAAAGGGTACGAGATAGCGTGGTGTTGCGTGGGCCGATAACCAGAATGGGAGTAAACAGGCAATTATAACTAACATCAATGTCGTCAGTTTATTATCTAGTTTAAAGTGATGTTTTCGCCGGAGCCATAGCCATACAATAAAGATGCTTACCGGTAGTGCTCGAGCTATAAAAAGCAGGGGGTAAGTTAACCAATGTTTTAGGTAATCGGTAATGCTATAACCGATAAAGTTGCGCAGTACATCGTTAACAGTTGTGGTGGCGGTACTAGTTCCAAGAGGAAGCACGTAGAGCTGCCATAGCCATGGCAGTATTGCGGCTGCAATACTGACGACTAGAAACAGGGGAGACTTTAGAAGGTGCCATTTCCCACATCGCCAGAGTAGTACAAGGCCAGATAGTCCGAAGAGAGCATATGCGGTGATGTTTTTGGTCAAAAAGGCCAGCGACAGCATTAGTAGTGAGATGACGAACCACTTCAGATTTTCCTCGCTGATGGCACGCCATAGAAAAGCAATGGCGCCGAATAGAAACATGCCAAATGTTGCATCAACATAGCCAAGCCAGCCATACCAGAAGGAGACTTCTCCCATGCTAAGATAGATAAGGGCAGCCAGCCAGCCAGCATAAGGTGATTGTTTAAAGAGCCAAGTAGCCGTAAATCCGACGATGAAGGCCCCAAGCCAGGATGCCACCACCGAAGTCAGGCGAATAGCTATATCGACATGCTCCCAACCGATCAGAGTACTGATGGAGATGACAGGCCAGTGCCAGAGCGGCGAGTGGGGCCAGATACCACCGAGGATAGAGGTGCGAAGCCAATCATTGCGAAAGAACATTTCGTAAGACTTGATGGCCATAAGCCCTTCTTCTCCGACAAATTGCATAATAGGTAAAGGAAGCAGCATTAGTAGTGCTGCTAATAGCGTCAGTCGTTTGTAGAGTTGTAGTGACGGTTCAAGGAAGTGGGGCATAGTCACTACTGGGTTAATCGGTGATAGACGTCGGTTGCTTTGTTGAATCGGAAACCAAGCGAGGCGTAGAGGTTGAGCGCAGCGAGATTTCCTGCAGATATAGAACTGCGAATTTCTGTAATTCCGTTATCGATTAGTCTATGACACGCAGCTGACCATAGGTACTTAGACAGCCCCAGCCCTCGAAATTTTTTATCAACGGCATGTAATAACAGGTTGCCCTCATCGTGAGCGATAAATCCTGCAATTTGCCCATTGTAGATGAGGCCTAATACACAGCCTTTGTCACCAAGTTGCTCTAGCCACCCTCGGTACCGCAAATCTGCTAAATCATGGGATATGTTGGAATCACGATGAAATCGCCCATGCACGAAACTTTCATTACACATTGGTAAGAGAAGTTGTATATCTACCTGTTCGTCAACGCTGACATCAGAATGATCATGGATAACTATTTTATTACTGCTACAGCGTGGCTCAACCAGAGTATCCGTGTAGTAGAAACCATATTTCTGTAGTAACGATTTAGAGCTCAGTGGGTCGATTTTGATAGTGTAGTGACCGGGGGTTCTTTCTGCCTCTTTAAGTATCTCTTCCGTAGGCTCAAGAATTTCGAAACAGTCGATACCAAAAGTAGCCGTATCCCACGGTATTGAGTGGATTGCTTCAGTCATTGTTAAATGTGGTGTGATTAATGATATAAAGCGGTCGCTTTTTCGTCTCGTCGAAGGTCTTGGCAAGGTAGATGCCGAGAATGCCGAGGTTGGCGATGATGATGCCACCGAGGAAATAGAGTGAAACGATCAGGCTGCTCCAGCCCATAATCGGAGTGTCGAAGAATATCGCATACACCAGCAATCCGATACCGACGGTAAAAGCGAGAGCGGCGATTGTAAATCCGAGCTTGATTGACATGCGTAGCGGCTTGTCGGAGTAGGCGATGATCGTATCAGTGGCGAGCGCCAGCAGCTTGCGGAAGGTATAGGTTGATTCACCAGCGTAGCGGTTGCCATGCTCAATCTCAATCGTGGCTGCAGGAAACCCCATCCAATCGATCATGCCGGGCAGAAAGCGTAACCCTTCACGCATGTTACGGCAGTTTTCAACAACCTTGGCGGACATGATACGGAAGTTGCCCACCTTGGGGTCGTAATCCATACCGGTGAGATAGTTAAATAGTTTGTAGAAGAGATGGGAGGAGAGCGTTTTTCTGGCATCATCCTTGCGGTTCATTCGCCGCGCTAGTACCAAGTCAAAACCCTCCTGTGCCTTGGTATAGAGCTTGGGGATCGCTTCCGGAGGATCCTGAAGGTCGCAGTCCATTACCACAACCCAATCTCCATCCGCAAGATCGATCCCAGCGGTGATGCCATAATGTTGGCCGAAATTGCGCGAGAACTGAACACCCTTAAAGCGTGGATCATCGGCTGCGATCTGCCGGATAATCTCCCAGGAGCGGTCGCCGCCGCAGTCCTCGATCAACAGACATTCGAAATCGTCGCTTATGCTTGAAAGTGAAGCGGTAAGCCTGTGTTGTAGCTCACGCAGGCAGCCTTCGGCCTTATAGACGGGGATGACGACGGAGATATGTGCCATGCGGCAACCTTATCACACGAGATAACGATAGCTAAAGGGTTTAGCTATCACGGTTTTCTGCACACCATGATCAGATGGGAGTAGGGAATATGCAGCATGTCATGGCACACATTTGTCTTGATGTCGCTAAACTGCTCCGTGGCAAGAGCCCGATAGCCTTCAGGAGCGCGGATATTCTGGCCTCGATCCTTGCTGATAACCCATCGCGCCAGCGGCTGCTGCTCTTCCACATAGGCCGGATCTACCGTGATGATACATCCGCCCGGCTTCAGTGCCTGCTGTGCCAGTGAGAACAGGGTTCTGCCCTCATCGTCATCAAGGTGATGCAGTAATCCGACTGCGAGCACCATATCAAACGGCTGCATTTCCTCCAGGGTTGCTTCTCGAACCAGTTCAGCCCGGAAGGTGCCACGATCTGCAAAGCGGTTTCTCGCTTTATTGATATAGGTTTGCGAGGCATCAAAGCCATAGTAGTCGATGTCATTCGGCAGATGGCGGAGAATTTCAGCTGTTCCACAACCAATATCAAGCATGCGGTAGTGACCTGTCTTTGGGAAATAATCCCTGACCAGAATGCGCCGTGAT
>CAZFCL010000031.1:0-10984 GCA_964517705.1 uncultured Zetaproteobacteria bacterium
ATGAATGTTTTATGAAATCGACTTTGCTCCCGTATAACCCGTAAAAGTGTGGGTTTCTGCGGTGTACGCAGTTGACGCATCGCCCTATACTCCGGCGTCATGACCGAAATCGCGCTGATTCTTCTCTCCGCTGTGCTGGTGAATAACTATGTGTTGACCAAGTTTCTCGGTATCTGCCCGTTCCTTGGTACCTCAAGCAAGGTGGAGACAGCCATCGGCATGTCATTTGCTGTGATGTTTGTGATGACACTGGCATCAACAGCCTCGTGGTTGGTGCAGCAGTACGTGCTGGTGCCACTTGATCTTGAATATCTACAGACAGTCTTCTTTATTTTGATTATTGCATCGCTGGTACAGTTTATCGAGATGATGATTCACAAAGTCAGCCCGGTACTTTATCAAGGGTTGGGCATTTTCCTTCCGCTTATTACCACCAACTGTGCGGTGCTCGGCGTGGCGATTCTAAATGTGCAGCAGGAGCAGACATTTCTGACCTCAGCACTTTATGGATTTGGCGCGGCACTTGGCTTCGCACTGGTTCTGATTCTCTTCTCCGGTATTCGTGAACGTATTGAGATCGCACCAGCGCCTAGAATCTTTAAAGGCTCGCCGCTGGCACTGATTACTGCCGGCATGATGAGTTTGGCATTTATGGGGTTCTCTGGCCTCGTGAAGTTTTAACAGATGATACAGGTTCTTTATGCACTGCTTGCTCTGGGCGCTTTTGCGCTGGTCGCCGGCGCTATTTTGGCGGTTGCACAGAAGCTGTTTCATGTCGAAGGCGATCCGATGGTTGATAAGATAGACACGCTGCTGCCTCAGACTCAGTGCGGCCAGTGCGGCTTTCCCGGCTGTAAGCCTTATGCCGAGGCTGTGGCTGGAGCTGCTGCCGATGTGAATCACTGTGTGCCTGGTGGTGAGCGCACCATGCTGGCGATTGCTGACCTGATGGGCGTGGAGCCGAAAGAGCTGGAGGAGGAGGCGACTGCGCCTATGATCGCATTTGTCCGAGAGGATGAGTGCATCGGCTGCACTCTCTGCATCAAGGCGTGCCCGGTTGATGCGATTGTAGGTGCACCGAAGCAGTACCACACCATTGTTGCGGATCACTGTACCGGCTGCGCGCTCTGTATTGAGCCCTGCCCGGTAGATTGTATTGATATGTTGTTGAGGCCGGAGCTGATAGAGCACTGGGCTTGGCCACTGCCAGATACCAGACGTGCACAGCTAGGCCATGAAAGGCGGGAGTCCCATGCCAGCCACGCTTAGAAAAATAGCCCAGAGGTTCGGCATATTACAACACACCTTTGCTGGTGGCGTGCACCCTGTGATGCACAAGGTGACAGCGGCTTCGCCTATTGAAGATGTTGCACTTGCACCACTCTATATCGTGCCGATGAAGCAGCATATTGGTGAGGCGTGTTCGCCGTTGGTAAGTGTGGGTGACCGGGTATTGCGTGGGCAGAAAATCGCCAAGGCAGAAGGCTATCTATCTGTGCCGGTGCATGCGCCCACATCAGGCCGTGTGGTAAAGATTGAAGAGCACGCAATCCCACACCCCTCAGGTATGGGTTTGCCCTGCCTGTTTATCGAGTCCGATGGTGATGATCAGATCGATGAGAGCTTTGAGCCGATGCCGGAATGGCGTGATATAAGCCCGGTTAAGCTGCGTGAGCGGGCGAGAATATGTGGCCTGGCAGGCCTTGGCGGCGCTGTATTCCCCACCTTCATCAAGCTGGTTCAGGATGAACGCTTTCCGATAGAGACAGTGATTCTTAACGGCATCGAGTGTGAACCATGGCTGACCAATGATCACCGCCTTATGCTGGAAGCATCTGATGAGATTCTTTCCGGCCTTTCCATCATTATGCATATGGTGGGTGCACCCACCGGCATTATTGCAGTTGAGGATAACAAACCGGACGCCGTTGCTGCGATGCGTGAGGCGATCGCTCGTACGCCAGATATGGAGAGTGTGCGTGTTGTTGTGCTGCCAACCCGCTATCCTCAAGGCAGTGAGAAGCAGCTGATTTACACATTGACTGGAAAAGAGGTTCCGGCTGGCCGTCTGCCGATGCACGCCGGTGTAATCTGCCAGAATGTTGGTACGACCAAGGCACTGTATGATGCTGTGGTGCTAGGGCGCCCACTTACTGAGAGACTGGTGACGGTCAGTGGTGATGCATGTGTGAACCCGGGCAATATGCGGGTTCGCCTGGGTATGCCGGTGCGTTCACTCTTTGCCAGCCGTGGTGTTGATGACCTGGATGGTCTGCATATTCTGCATGGCGGCCCAATGATGGGTGAGCGACTGAAGAGTGTTGAGGTGCCGGTTATTAAATCAACGACAGGCCTTCTTGCCATGCCTGGTGAGACAATGATGCAGGCCCATACCTTGGAGCAGCCGTGTATTCGTTGCGGTCATTGCGGTGAGGCTTGCCCGATTCATCTGGTGCCAAACCTGTTGGCTGATGCCTGCCGAAGTGATCAATTTGACAAGGCGGAGAATTTTGAGATTTTCGACTGTATTGAGTGTGGCTGCTGCTCTTACGTCTGCCCTGCCAATATCCCGCTGGTGCACTATTTCCGTTACGGAAAAGGGCAGATTGCTCAGTTGCGGCGTGAACAGCAGTTTGCCGAGGCATCGCGCAAACGTTCCGATGCACGTGATGCACGTATTGAGCGTGAAAAAGCGGAGAAGGCGGCGCGCCGTTCACGGGTGCGCAGTGAGAAGAGCTCTGTGAAGGCAGCCAAACCCGAAGAGGTAAAAGAGCCAGATGGGAGCAAGCAATAATGCCTATTATGCTTAGTCCACCACATGCGCATGGCGGAGATTCGATCCGTATGGTGATGTTGACTGTAATTTTGGCACTACTGCCGGCTACAGCTATGAGTGTTTATCTGTTCGGGTGGCTGGCAGTTTTTCTGATTCTTACCTGTGTGGGGGCATCACTGCTCACTGAAGCGCTCTGCCTGAAGTGGATGAAGCGCCCGTTAAGCACACTGCTTGATAATTCAGCAGCGCTGACAGGTCTTTTTCTGGCACTCACACTGCCTGCGGCGGTGCCGTGGTGGATGGCCCTGCTTGCATCGGTTTTTGCTATCGTGCTCGGCAAGCAGATATATGGTGGGCTTGGATACAATATCTTCAACCCGGCACTCTCTGCCCGCATTATTCTGCTTATCTCCTTTCCGCTGCACATGACAACCTGGATTGTGCCGATGTCATCAGCGCTGCCACCTCTCAACCTTTATGATTTTTCACTATGTCTTAACTTCTTCTTTGCTGGCCCCGATGTACTTAAAATCGGTTTTGATGCGATCTCCATGGCCAGTCCACTGGGGCATGTGAAGACAGAGGCAACACTTGGCGTGCCAGTGGCAGAAGCATTAAAGTCGTATCACTACAGCTATCTGGATGCATTCCTGGGCTTTGAGGCGGGCAGTATTGGTGAGACCAGTGCGTTGGCACTGTTGATGGGTGGCATCTTCCTGATGGCGCGCCACACCATCACATGGCACATCCCATTCTCCTATATTGCCACAGTGCTATTGCTGGCCGGTATCTTCAATGCTGTGAACCCTGAGCAGTTTACCCCCCCGCTGTTCCACTTTTTTGCTGGCGGTTTGATCCTCTGTGCATTTTTTATGGCAACAGACCCGGTTTCATCTCCGGTGACACCCACCGGCCAGGTTGTCTTTGGTATTGGGTGTGGCGTATTAACCTGGAGCATTCGCAGCTTTGGAGGCTACCCTGAGGGTGCGATGTTTGCCGTGCTGCTGATGAACTGTGCCGTGCCATTGATTGATCACTATTTCAGGCCGCGGGTGTTCGGGCACCAGCGAGGAGAGAGCTCCTAATGTTTGATCGTGATCAGGGATGCATGGTCGTGGCAATCGTGGTGGTAGCACTGCTGGCAGCGGCTACTCTTGGCCTGACTGATATCTACACGCGCGAGCCAATTGCTCAGGCGCAGAGGGAGGCGCTGCACAAGGCGCTCATACAGGTGCTTCCAAAGCACGATAATGATTCTCAGGCTGATCTGTTCACTGTTGCTGGCACTGATGTTTACCCCGGCAAAGACAGTGATGGAAATCCGCTCGGCTTTGCCTGGGAGGTGGTTGCACCCGATGGCTATGCCGGTTCGATCCGAATTCTTGTAGGAGTAAAGCCGAAGGGGCATGTGTATGCCATCCGTGTCACCGATCATCGTGAAACGCCGGGGCTTGGTGATGGCATCGTTAAGGATAGTCACTGGGTACAAAGCTTTGGTGGTCTTGGCCTAGATGGAGCCATCTGGAAGGTGAGGAAAGATGGTGGTGATTTTGATCAGTTTACAGGTGCGACGATCACACCGCGCGCTGTTGTGAAAGCGGTGAAGGCAGCACTTCTTTTTTACAAAGACCACCAGGAGAGTATTACCGCTGCCGTATCGGAGCAGGGTGCGCGTATGGAGAGAGAAGTTGAATAGGTCTGAGATCTTTTATGATGGCTTCTGGCACAACAACGTCATCTTTGCCCAGCTGCTTGGTATGTGCCCACTACTTGGTGTTACCACATCTGCCGAGAATGGGTTTTGGATGGGTGCTGCAACAATGCTTGTTCTGCTTGGCTCTAACCTGGTGGTTTCACTGGTGCGGGATCTGATTCCCAGAAATGTACGTATTCCTGCCTACATCACGATCATCGCTGCCTTTGTAACGATAGTCGGTATGGCCATGAATGCATGGATGCATGAGATGTATCTGGTGCTGGGGCTGTTTATTCCACTGATCGTGGTGAACTGTGCGATTCTTGGCCGCGCCGAGGCATTTGCCAGTAAGAACTCACCCTCTGATTCGCTGGTGGATGCTGTGGCGGTAGGCGCTGGATTCACCTTTGCACTCATTGTGTTAGGTGGTGTGCGTGAGCTGCTGGGTCAGGGTGAACTATTTGGTTTTGTGGTATTTGGCGAATCCTACCCCGATGTGCTGATGTTTATTCTGCCACCGGGCGCATTTATTGCGCTGGGCTTCATTATGGCTGCTGTGAATTTGATCAATCGCAATCTACAGCCACGTGGCAAGATGGTTGAAGATATTGCTGAGGCCGCGGAGGTGAAGTCATGAGCAGCATGGAGTTCTGGACCATTGTGATCGTGATCGGTGCCTTTCTCTGGTGGCTCGCATTTGTTGCGACCAAGCGGATGCGTGTCGGTAAGAACCTGGAGCGCGAAGCGCAGGCAAAAAGAAACCTTGAGAGACTGGCCCGGCAGCAGGCAGAAGAGGCTGCTGCTAAAGAAGAGGGGGCAGAGAAGGAGGGAAGCTAATGCCATATCTGCATATTCATACCAATGTGGCAGTTGATAGCCATACCGACTTCCTTGCCTGCTGCTCTCGTGAGGCTGCATCAGCGCTTGGGAAGCCGGAGGGTTATGTGATGGTTGAGCTTTCCGATGGCCGCTCGATGTTCTTTGCAGGCTCTGATCAACCACTCGCTTTTATTGAGCTGAAAAGCTTCGGGCTCTCCCCGGCTGATACAGCAAATATCTCTGAGAACCTGTCAAAGCTGATTCATCAGCAGTTAGAGATCGATATATCCCGCATCTATATCGAGTTTGAAGCACCTGAGCGCGCCATGTTCGGCTGGAAAGGGGGCACCTTCTAACATGCCGACCCGTGAAATTCTTATCCACCCTGATGCTCGTCTCCGTGAAGTGGCTGAGCCAGTTGAGTTTCCGCTATCTGATGAGGTGAAGCAGGTTATCCATGATATGGCCGATACCATGTATGATGCACCCGGTGTTGGCCTTGCTGCTACTCAGATAGGTGTGGCGCTTAAGGTTGCTGTGACCGATACGGTGTGGCGCAAAGAAGAGGTGCGTCATGATGGGGATGCATCGGATACAACACGGGACCTGAAGGTATGGATCAACCCAGAGTTTGTCTGGAAAAGTGATGAGATGGCCATATGGGAAGAGGGATGCCTTTCAGTGCCGGAGGTTTATGCTGATGTGACACGCCCCGCGGCAGTCACCCTGCGTTGGCAGGATATGGAGGGTGCGGTGCATGAGCGTGATTTTGAGGGCTTTGAGGCAGTTGCACTGCAGCATGAGTTTGATCATCTCATTGGCAAGCTTTTTATTGATTACCTCTCCCCACTCAAGCGCGGGATGATCACCAAAAAAATGAAGAAGCTCTACAAGTCGTGATACGTATCGTTTTTGCCGGAACCCCAGGTTTTGCTGTTTCATGCTTGGAGGCTTTGATAGGTACCGATGGTGTTGAGGTGGTCGGTGTGGTATCGCAGCCCGACCGAAAAGCTGGGCGAGGTATGAAGCTCACCCCATCTCCGGTGAAACAGGCAGCTATGGATGCCGATATTGCCCTGATTACCCCTGAAAAGTTACGTGACAATGATGAGGCTTTGGCATGGCTACATGAAAAGGCTCCTGACATTCTGGTTGTGGTCGCCTTTGGTATGATTCTTCCTAAACCCTGGCTTGAAACTGCGAAGGTTGCGGCAGTGAACGTGCATGCTTCGCTTCTTCCGCGTTGGCGTGGCGCTGCTCCGATTGAGCGCGCTCTTTTGGCAGGTGACCGTGAAACCGGCATCTCGATTATGCAGATGGAGGAGGGGCTTGATACCGGTGCTGTTTATGCGCGAAAGAGTATGCGGATTACAGATCAAACAACTGGCGCTGATCTCTGGTCCACACTCGCACCTATGGGCGCTGAACTGCTGATCGAAACGTTACCCAGTATTATGGCGGGGCTTCAACCCGAGCCGCAACCTGAAGAGGGTGTCACCTACGCACAGAAGATTAATAACAGCGAGCGCGTGATTGACTGGTCGAGCTCAGCAGATGAAGTTGACCGCCTGGTACGTTGTTTCTCACCACGCCCAGGTGTGCGCACAATCTTGAATGGCAAGCAGGTGAAACTGATCTCTGGCGAAGTTGCTACTGGATCACACAGCATGCAGCCAGGCCAGGTTTCAGATATTCAGACAGCGCTCGATATTGCCTGTGGCGGAGGTTCGATCTATCGCACTGTCGAGCTTCAGCCTGAAGGAAAGAGGGCAATGAAAGCAGTTGATTTTCTTCGCGGAGCACAGCTGCAGGTGGGTGATTCTTTCTCGTAAATAGGTAGTACAAAGTGTGCTGTTTGCGCTATGCTTGATTGATGAGTGGCGATATCAGCATGAGCGCGCACACGCATCACGCAGATGGTGTGCTTAAGGAGCTTGGCAGCTCTCTGCATGGGCTCTCCCGATCTGAGGTTGAGGCGCGCCGTGGTCACTTTGGCTTCAATGAGCTCCCCGAGCCTGAAGCTGCTACACTTCTACAGCTCTTTTTCTCCCAGTTTCTAAGCCCTCTGATTTATGTGCTATTGGCAGCAGCTATTGTCTCTCTGCTGCTGTCTGAGTTTGCTGACGCAGGATTTATCTTTGCTGTGCTATTTATCAACGCAATCATTGGTACTGTGCAGGAGTTCCACGCACAGCGCAGTGCCGAGGCACTCAGGAATATGGTATCGACCCATGCTGTTGTTATGCGTGACGGGGAGTCTTTTGAAGTCGATGCGAAAGAGCTTGTGCCCGGTGATGTGGTGTTTCTTGAGAGTGGCAGCAAGGTGCCTGCCGATATTCGGTTGATACATGAGTTTGATCTAGAGGTTGATGAATCACTTCTAACCGGTGAATCCGTACCGGTGGCAAAGAGTGCAGAGGGTACCCTTGCTTCGGAGACACCACTGGCAGATCGCTGTAATATGCTCTATTCGGCCACGCTGGTGGCCCGGGGACGTGGCCACGGTGTTGTAGTTGCGACAGGTAGCAGTACGGAAGTAGGGCACCTCGCCGAAGCGCTGCAAAAAGGAGATACAACAAGGCCGCCGCTGATTCTGCGCATGGAGAAGTTTACCATGGGTATTGCCATGGCACTTGGCATGGTGGTGTTGGCATTGGCAAGTGTCGAGCTCTACAACGGCGTGGGTTGGCATGAGGTGTTCATGGTATCGGTGGCACTGGCTGTCTCCGCTATTCCGGAGGGATTGCCGGTTGCACTTACTGTCACGTTGGCGATTGGCATGAATCGCATGGCACGCCGTAGTGTTATTGTGCGCAGGCTGGTGGCAGTAGAAGCACTTGGCTCCTGCACGGTGATTGCGGCAGATAAAACTGGCACGCTTACCATGAATCAGCTTACAGCCAGAACAGTAGCGCTGCCTGGCCATGCTGCCTGGCAGGTTACCGATGGGGATAACTTTCCTGAAGGTGAAGTGCTTTATAACGGCAGGCCATTGAACGCAGACATGCAGGCGCGGCTTGAGGATATTGCGCAGGCTGCGGTGCTCTGCAATGAGGGTTTCTTCGGTCGTAGAGATGAGTCGTGGGCCAGTCATGGAGACGCTGTTGATGTGGCCCTGTTGGCGATGGCACACAAGATTGGTTTGAAGCAGGCCGAGATGCAGCAGCAGTATCCTCTTAGGGCATCGATTCCATACGAGTCCGAGTTTGGCTATGCCGCCACACTACATGTGATGGATGGCCAACAGATTATTCTTGTCAAAGGTGCGCTGGAGCGCCTTCTGCCGATGTGTAGCGAGATGTCCTGTGATGAAGGGGTATGTGAACTTGATGTGCCGCTGCTTGAAAATCAGGTGGAGGCGATGGCCAGTGAGGGCTACCGCACGCTTGCGTTTGCACATGCGGTCATACCGGTAGGTGGTGAGGCTGCTTCTTTCGGGCGGGAGGATCTGAAGGGGCTGAAGCTCCTTGGCATCGTGGGCATGATCGACCCGCTACGAAATGAGACAAAAGCCGCAGTTGAAGCGTGTCATCTTGCGGGAACCCGTGCCTGTATGATCACTGGAGACCATCCGGCAACGGCCTTTACGATTGGTCACGAACTTGGTTTGGTGAATAGTGCTGATCAGGTGGTAACTGGTCCTCGGCTTCGTGAAGCTGAGCTGAAGGGTGAGTCGACGCTGGATGCACTGGTGGCTGGTTCTAATGTTTTCGCCCGTGTTGAGCCGAGCCAGAAGGTTTTGATTGTGCAGTCGCTGCAGCGTGCCGGTCATTTCGTAGCTGTTACGGGTGATGGTGCCAATGATGCACCGGCACTGAATGCGGCGCATGTTGGTGTGGCGATGGGAATGCGCGGTACCGATGTTGCCAAAGAGAGTGCTGATCTGGTGATTGCCGATGATAATTTTGCTTCGATTGTTGCAGGTGTGGAGGAGGGGCGGATAGCCTATCGTAATATCCGCAAGGTGATCTTCCTGCTCATATCCACCGGTGCGGCCGAACTGGTGCTGTTTTTCCTTTCACTTCTTTCCGGGCTACCACTGCCGTTAACAGCTGTGCAGCTGCTCTGGCTTAACCTGGTAACCAACGGTATTCAGGATGTGGCGCTGGCATTTGAGCCAAGCGAAGGTAATGAGATGCGGCAGCCGCCGCGCCGCCCTTCCGAACCGATTTTCAATCGCATGATGCTCGAAAGGGTTCTGGTTTCAGCAGCTGTGATAGGCCTGTTTGCATTCCTTACCTTCCAGACACTTCTGAATGCCGGAATGGATATAGATGCCGCGCGCAACAGCACGCTGTTGTTGATGGTGCTGTTTGAGAATGTGCAGGCATTCAACTCGCGCTCCGAGAATCGCTCGGTCTTTACCCATAACCCACTTGGGAACCCGCTGCTTCTTTTTGGCACAGTGATTGCGCAGCTGGTGCACATTGGCGCTATGTATGTACCCGGCTTGAGTACAGTGCTTGGTATGCAGCCTGTATCGTTCAGCCACTGGTTGCAGCTGTTGCCAGTGGCACTGGTGATTCTTCTGGTGATGGAGTTACATAAGTGGTTTCGTGATAGCTGGCCAATCAGAGCCGTCTAGTCTCTGACCTCAGCATTGTGATAAATATGTTGAACATCATCACAGTCATTGAGCAGATCAAGTAAATTCTCAAAAACAGTGGCATCATCGCCACTGATCTCAACACTGTTCTGCGGAATGTAAGATATCTCTTCCATCTCGAAATCAATGTCCGGGAAGGCTTCAACCAAGGTGCTTCTAACATTGAAAAACTCGCTGCTGGGAGCAAACACTGTGATAACACCCTCCTCATGTTCAATATCGGTCACATCAACATCGGCCATCATCAGCGCTTCCAGCACTGCATCCTCATCGTCGCCTTTGAAGGTGAAGATGGCGAGCTGGTCAAACATATGTGCTACAGCGCCTGGGCCACCAAGCTTGGCGTCGTTTTTGGTGAAGCAGAGGCGCACATCATTAAAGCTTCGGGTGCTGTTGTCGGTCAGGCAGTCCACAATCAACATGGTTCCGGCGGGGCCAAAACCCTCATAGCGGGCGGTGGAGAAATCTTCACCTCCAGCACCACTTGCCTTATCCAGTGCCTTTTCAATGATGTGCCCTGGAACCTGATCCTTTTTCGCTTTATCCATCAAGCGGCGCAGTGTCAGGTTGGTAGCCGGATCACCACCCCCATTTTTAGCGCAGACATAAATCTCTCGGCCATATTTGGAATAGACCTTGGTCTTCGCTGCGGCTGTTTTAGCCATCGATGCTTTACGAACTTCAAATGCTCTTCCCATAGCTCTCTCTCAATTAGGGGGATAACTTCAGAGGCAGAAAGTTAGCAACACGGCACCAGCTGTGCCATAGAAAGCTGAGTCTCTTCTTACAGTGAGGTCAGCGAGTGCCAGTGAGAGAGGCTTGGCGTGCTGCACAGCGCCTGTATAAATAGTGAGGCATCATCGAGGTTGCCAGCGGCTTGTTTGGATAACGGTTCACCAAGTTGAAACTGATAGCCACGAATGCGTAGCAGAAAGGCTGGCGGTGCATCTTCCCCATAAACCTGGCGGTAGGTGTGAAGAAGCGCATGTGGTGTGATGGCATGTGATGTGTAGCTCTCATCCCTCTCCGCGTAAATCTGAGAGAAGTGGAAGGGGGCTTCACACGATGCATCAGCATCAATGAAGAG
>CAZFCL010000032.1:0-5335 GCA_964517705.1 uncultured Zetaproteobacteria bacterium
CCGGGAGTGCATGGGGAGTTTGATCTCTTGTCCTATGGTGCTGATGGCAAGGCTGGTGGCACCGGGTTTGATGCTGACATTGGCAACTGGAAGTAGTTCACCGTACATCAATGGAAGCAGGTGTAGTAACCCGAGATCAGAGAGGATTTACACTTCTTGAGTTAATTCTGGTACTGATCCTGATATCCATTTCGATAGCGATGGTGGCACCAAATATTTTTCGTTCCCCTGAGGGTGAGTTGGATTTGGAGGCTCAATACCTTTCCAAGCAGTTGGCACTGATCGCTGAGGAAGCAGTACTTACCGGCAAAACATTTCGTTGGCGCGTAGTTGAGAGGGAGTGTTCTTTGCAGGAGGCTAACCTCAGTGGCGAATGGATAAAGTCAGATATAGCTATCGTATCAACCTGCACACTGCCTTCTTCGGTGTCTTTTCTACGTATTGGTGCACTTGATCCGCACTTTTTGCCCGAGCAAGAGGATGGTATTTTAGGGCAGCTGCTGTTTTTTCCAGATGGTATGTTAACACCATCGGAGGTTGTATTGCAGGGGGAAGAGAAGCAGCAGAGAACGATTGTTATCAAGGCGGGTCCTGGTGGCATTAAGGTGAAATCCGAATGAGTACGCGGGGCTTTACACTACTTGAACTTCTGGTCGCTTTGGCGATTGCTGCCACAGCACTGGTTGTAGTGGCAGGTCGTTTTGGAGCATCATCGGATTTACAGCGAGCACTGCACTTTCATGCTTTATCACTTGATATCGCACTTGATCAATTGCAGCGCCAACCTTTAAAAGAGGCACTGGCTACAGGCAAGAGGGAGGGTGATTTAAGCGTGCGAGATGCCAACTTTCACTGGCGTATCGAGCATGCACCATCCAGGGATCTTCCGGGCTTTTACCGGAAGAGTATTGAAGTAACGGACCCAGACGGTGCTTCAACCAAGCTTTTTGTTTATCGGAGTATGAAGTGACCAGAAAGGCTCAGGGCTTCACGCTTCTGGAAATGCTGGTAAGCATGGCTCTGTTTTCGATGGTGATGGCGATGGTTTATACGGCATTAGAACCGGCTGGAAAGGGCTTTCAAATGCTTAACCAAGAGCGCATAAAACTCGAGCAGTCTTATTACCTTGTTCGGCAGCTTCGCTCAGATCTGAACTATATCGCCAACTCTAATAACATGCGTACTGAAGCTATTACACTTGCTCATCATCTGAGGTCAGGAAATGGATTTGATGAACTACAGTTGACTGTTAAGGTGCTAGGAAGGTCAGGAATCTCACTTGTTCGTTATGCTATTGATGAGGAGAGAATGGTATTAACACGACAGGTGAAGAACCCTTTAGCGCGCCCTGACTCGAATCAGGAGGATGCCTGGAATTTAGCAAATGTGACATCTTTTGAAATCCAGTTAATGGATCAGTTTGGTTACTGGCAGGATGTATGGAATCACTCTCTTCAGCCTGGCCGTCTGCCATCTGCATTACGTATGAGAGTGGATGGGGAGCAGGGAAAGCGTGAGTGGATTGTACCTCTTCCGGAGTTGTCCTCATGATAAGAAAGGAGAAAGGGGTTGCGCTTGTTACTGTTCTAGGTGTGTTGGCACTGGTTGCTTCATGGGCTGTTGTGAATGGGCGTGAGGATTTGGTGAGTCTAAAACGTACTGAGAATATGCAAGCTTCCACACAGGCGTGGCTGATTGTTGAGTCGGCCCAAGAGTTGGCTAGGCATGTACTTAAAGAGGATGCAAAACAGAGTAATATTGACAGTTTAAATGAGTCGTGGGCTGTGAATATACCACCGATGCCTATTGGTCAGGGGCAGGTTGTTGGGAAAATCATTGATGCGAGTCGCCTGCTTAATTTAAATGATCTGGTAGATGAAAAGGGGGGTATTACGGCTCCTGAGCAGGAAAAGTTTAGGGTGGTTCTTATAAACCTGTTTGAGCAGCTACAGGTTGACATGGCACTTGTTGATACACTGGGGGATTGGATGGATGGAGATGACTACCCTCAGGGCATAGGAGGAGCAGAAGATTCTCTATATTGGGATAGAGAGTACCGGGTAAAGAATGCTCCCTTAGACCGTTTGGATGAGTTGCTGATGATCCGAGGTTTTGATGATGATACTGTACATAAACTACGCGGTTTTGTGACTGTTAGGGGGCGGGGAGGAAAAACCCCTGTGAATATCAATACAGCTCCAAAAGAGGTGCTGCAGGCACTTATTTCCGATGCTGCTCCACAAGATATAGCATTGATACTGGAGCGACGGGAGTCGGAGCCATTTGAAAGTATTAGCGACTTGATTTCCATGCCTGAATTTTCGACTTGGTCTGCCTCTGTGGACCAGAGTAGGTTCACCGTTGTCAGTGATGCATTTATAGTTTACACACTTGCAAACTACAATCAGGTTCAGTGGAATGAGGAGATGATGGTTGCCAGGTATGGAGAGGTGGTAAAAACCGTGTACAGAGAGAGAGCAGTAAGTTGGCCCAATTAGCAGCCAGTTGGGATGGTGATACATGGTGTGTTCAGAACCTAGAAGTATCTGGTGCATCGTTGTCATGGTGCCCGGCGAATACAGATGATGATTCCATTATTGGCTCTTATTCGGAGGAGCAGTGTGAGGAAGCACCCGATATATTGATATGGCCAATTGAATCAATGATTTTACGGCCATTTTCACTATCTTTATCAAGCGAGAAGTTGCTTGATAAAGATGTTATAACGCAAGAGTTCGAGGACCTAACTTCTGAATCATCTGGTGGTTGGTGGCTAAGCTGGAATGCAACGGTCACTACCGATGGTGTTCAAGGAATGCTTTTTGCTTTACCTCAGAGTGTAAAGCATATGCTTGCCTCCCATCACTATTTTGCAGATGCTCCCTCTGTTGTGCCTGATGGACTGCTACGGCTACAACATAACTGTACCGTAATGGCTGTGGCTGATAAGGATGAGGACTGTTTGCTGGTCTTTGATCAGGATCAGCAGGGTATATTTGTTGGTTGTTATGTTGATACGAAATGTATTGCCCTTCGTAGGGTGAACTTTGCTGCAGACTGCATGACTGACGAAGTGGTTGAGGATATTTTTCGGACAATTGATGCGATAACGGATGGCGATAAACAGGTGATTCTATCCGGGTCTGTTACTCCTGAATTTCTAAAAAAGATAGAAGAAGTTGGCTATAGCACTGAGTATATTTACCCATTAAACCAAGTGGCTAATCGTCAGGCTGCAAATATGCAGGCAGCGACTACTTACAAGCATGATAGGTTATCAAACTTGCGCCATGGAACATGGTCATGGCATAGACCAATAGGTGAGCAGATTGGCGGTTGGAAGTGGCCTGGTATACTGCTTTCCATATTGATGTTGCTTGTTATTGGAGGCACTACTTATCAGTCAGTATCTCTTAGTTTTCAACAGGAGCTATTACAGCAACGAATTCAAAGTGCATTTCATCAAGGGCTGCCTAATGAGACGGTGATGATTGATGCACTTGCACAGCTTCGAAAGGCTGCAGGTGGCAGCCTTTCTGGGGTTGATAGCTGGTTCCTCTTGGAACAGCTGCAAGCGATGGCCCTGGCCTCTGGTAAGTTTAAGTTATTACGTATAGGTGAGTTAACACTCGGTCCGGAGGGCTCTTTTCAGATTCAGGGCGAGCTCAGTGATTTTTCCATGGTGTCCCAATTACAGAAACAGCTTACTGAGCACTTAGGAATGCCGGTTGAGGTGGTTGATACAGAGCTATCTGGAGATCAAGTGAATTTTAGGCTTCGGTGGTAATATAAAGGTGAATCTGAGTATACTGCTCCAGAAAGTAAAGGCACTGGCTTACCCGATTGTACAAGTCTATTCTGGACTCAGTTCGCGGGATAAAGTTTTAGTAAAATCAGTTTCCATATTTTTATTGCTTTTTGTTCTATTGTTTGGCTTGTTATTTCCACAACAGAAAAAGGTGGATCAACTCCAGAACGCCATAAGAGAGCTTAGTTTGCAGGCGAAAGAGGCAGAGTTGTTAGCCTCGACGCTTCAGAAACAGGATGTCAGGAAGGGGGCGAAGCAACCCTTGCTTGCTTCAGTAGAGAAATATGCAAATCAAACCAATGTTCGTAGTTCTATTACACACATCAAACCCATGGCTTTAAATGGTGAGAAGGGTTTGTCCGTTCGTATGCGCGACGTATCATATTCTCGCCTTATCTCATTTCTTGAGAAGTTGGCGCACAGTAGAATCGCAGTGATCCACTCACGCATTCTATTCGGTGGAAAACCGGGGTTTGTACATGTGGAGCTAAGCCTTAGGGACTAGGTGCTAAATTCCTGTGTATGTTTACTGTTGGTTTGTAAGGGGCTGAAATCAGCCCCCGTTTGTTTAGCCGGCGTAGTTAAAATCCTTCCATGAGATGTAAAGGAAAGCGACGATGTATGCGATAATGAAAACGACAGGGGCTACCTTGATAAACATCGGTAGCTTCTTTGTCTTCTCTTTAAGGTTACGCAGCATGGGGCCTAAGGTGATGCTCTGGGATACAATTACACTGCTCTGGCGCTCCATGATAGCGGTCAGGATCGCGTAGGCCAGATCGTGATGTGTCTTCAGAAGCTCAGTAAAGTCATCCTGCTTTAAGGTATAGACCACGCAATCTTCCAGTGCTGTCACATCAGCAGTTCTATGCCTGTTACTTAGGAAGCTTAGTTCGCCAAAGACGGTTCCGCCTTCGATTTCTGCAAGTGTGACACGGCCCTCGTAACGGTTGTTATCTTCAACCTTGGCCTTGCCTGACTGCATGATCTCCAACGTGCCGCCAGCCTGACCTTTGCTGATGATTTTTTCTCCTGCAGAGAAGTTGGATACAGTCATGCACGCAAGCGCATCTTTTTCAGATGGTGTGAGCTCTCTTTTTAGAATGCTCTCTCCCAGCCATGAGGTATTAATTTCCATTTGTGACTCCTTCAAGTAAATATTTCGGCACCCTATAAATTCAAGCACCTCTTTTCGGCGATATCACTCGCCATCTTGCTACCGTTTTATAATAGCAAAGTCACGACCTTTGCAGAGATGGCCATCATAGGCATACCCTACTGTGCCGCGATATTGTAAAAGCCCTGAGTGCGGTTGTTTACACATCAGGCTTTATTAAGTTGGTTAAAAATATTTTCAGCAAACACATCTGCCTCATCCTCAATTCTACTCAGCCATGCCTCTCCGCACTTTTTAAACAGGGTGGCTGGAACTAGCTCTTCGAGCAGCTTTAGGCTAAGAAGACGCGCCCCATGTTTAAGGGCGATATGGGCAACTTCATGACATATGATTTTTTCGAGAAAGGTTAC
>CAZFCL010000032.1:5345-10923 GCA_964517705.1 uncultured Zetaproteobacteria bacterium
CTTGACCTGATCCCACAGCAATACAGTGGAGAGCGCCTCCTCAAGTAGCTCATCGGTAAGAATGAGTCGGCTTTTGAATGGGAAGAAGATAAAGGCGTTGGGTAGCTGAGAGCGTAAAATGTAGATGGGTGGCGGAGTAATAGAGGCAGCCTGACTTATCTTTTCGACCATGCTGTGGATGAATGGCGCAATAGATGGCCTTGCAATATCCACTGTTTCCATGTGTGGGTGTTTGGTCAGCCGCCAGGTGATCCAGAGCAGTCGCAATACCAGCCATATGATAATTGCAGCGACTAAGATCAGAGCTTCTTGCATGCGGTTACACAGCCAGCTGGCGAAACTGATCCCAAAGGGATGGCGGCATATCGTAGGGGATAAAGCGCTCGCACTCTGTATCGGGAATCGACTGGATAGATTCAAAGGGGAGATCAACGTACTCTTTCTGTTGGGGTGAGTAGAGCGTTAGCATGAGTGGCCCTTGCTCACCCTCCCTGTAGAGAATATAGGGTACCATCTGCTCGCCCGCATCATTTTCCCAGATCAGAGATTGGAAAACTGCCTTTGCAATTACGTCAACTTTCTCTTTCAGTGCTGGCTCCAGGTGATGTGTGTGATCTCTGAACATGGCTCGGATACGGCCAGGCACAGCAAGATTGATGGAGATGTCATGATTATCACCGACATCGCCTCGGCTACGCCAGCGCAGCAATAGCGGATCGTACTCTTTGCCAATTCTGTAGGTGTTGGAATCATCCTCATAAATTCCCAGGTAGGCTGCCAGTGTCTCTTCACTGAATAGCTCCTCCAGCGGCTCCTTGGTGTCTCTGATGTTTTTCTGGCCATATTTCTGCTTTAGCTGGAGTGCCAGATTTGATACACATATGGGATCACTTCTAAAGCCGCTATCGATGGCCCGCAAAACGCCTTGAAGCATGACATGCAGGCGCTTGTCGGACTCTTTGGGCTCCCCCATTGTATTAAGCCAGAACTTGAACATATCGTAAAAAGTGTCAAACCGATGTGACATCACATATCCACAGCCGTCACTCTCCAGCTTGAAGATTTTATCCATGTAATCCAGATGCCGACCAGCCATTTTGTATGCCGATGCCTCATTGTTTGAGCTGCCTTCGGCATGATATTCGTTCGCAAGACTTTTTCGGCTAATGCGTTCAGGGGAAATAAGGTGGGCCGGGAGGCTTTTTACCGGCCTTTGCAACCGGATGGCGAGAAGGATCAGGCGCAGATTATGATTGGTCTCTTTTTTAGCGGGGCTGCCGTTGTCGCCGCCTGAGGCGCTATGATTGGTTGTTAGTGTTTGAAAAAACATCATCGCCCTCTCCTTTAGTCGATTATAGCGACACACTGCCGCCCTATCGGGACAAAAATGGTTTTCTTGAGCACTATTTTTGTCCCACGGCGGTTTTAACTTCCGCGCCAAGAGGGAAGTTGGCACTTTATCATTAAAAAAGATAGGGCCTTTTATTGGCAAGTAGGTTACGTTGCTGGCTCTACAGAGTTTTTAAGTGACTGGAGAGCTAACTGGGAGAACGTGTATGAATCTTTTTGATACTTTAGAGAAGCACCTTGTTGCTGGGGTTGACCCTGAAGCGTGTGCCGAAGATATATGGGATCGCTTTGGCCACACTTATGCAGCACTTGTGATTGACTCCTCTGGGTTCACCAGGATTGTTAAAGAGCACGGGCCTCTTCACTACCTCAGTCGTCTGGCTCAGAAGCGCATGCTTTCTCTTCCCATACTCGAAAAATACCAGTCTAAAATGCACCATTTTGAGGGTGATAATATTCATGCCTACTTTGAGCATGTGGACCAAGCAGTTGCGGCGGTTATTGAAATCCGTGAGGCAATAAGTCACGCCGGGGTTACTCTGGGCGATGGTGAGCCTTATAGAATATGTGCCGGAATCGGATATGGGGAGCTGCTCTACTCTGAAACGCTGGAAGGGTGCTTCGGTCTTGAGATGAACCTTGCTTCCAAGCTTGGAGAAGATACAGCAAATGCAGATGAACTGCTTATTACGACAGCCGCATTTGAGCAGTGTACATCCAGCTGTAAAGAGGTGATGACACCTGCTAATATTGAAGTGTCAGGTACTGATATCACCTATTATCAGATGAATATGCGGGAGAACTGCTGTTCTTGATACCTGCGCTGGGTAGCTCTCTTAAGAATTAGAAAAGCCATCGTAGCAAGCGCTACGATGGCTTTCTGCTGCACCTCACAAGCAAAGAAGAGGGGGGGGTGATTGTGAGATGGATGAAACTCTATCGCTGCCGCAGGACAAAAATGGTGCTGATGCTGGGGTGTTGATACTGGCCCGGTTGCGTTTATGCTGTGGTTTTTGGAGGCGAATATGAGACATGCCTTTTCTCTTTTGATAATGACGGCTTTTCTTTTTTGCTCTAACCAGCTGCATGCGGCTGAGCTGTACGAGGAGCAGATGCTTTACTCTGAGCCAAATATCCATGCGCTGGGTGTTGGGGTTGTGCCGAAGGGAGAAGTCGCCGTCATGGCGCGGCGTGGTTTTTGGGTGAAGGTGAAAGCGGGGCAGATGGTTGGTTGGATCAAGCTGTCTGATATCAAGATGGATCAGGCCTTCGCGTGGATGCCTCCCATTGATACGCTGCGGGATACAGGCCGCATGGTTGAAGAGAGCCATTGAGTAATTTTCTGCAACCTTTTAAGCGGATCAGTCAGTCGATCGGCGGCGCCATATCGCGCTGGATCATTGCACTTGAAATGGTTTGCTACAGAAGCACCAGATATTTCTACTGGCTGCTAGCGACTATTTTAACCACTGTTATCATCTTTGCAGGCCTGCTTCAGGCTGATTTCGCCTCCATGGACGAGGAGACCTTTGATACAATCATGGAGATGCGGTGGTCCTCTCCAAAGTCGTCATCAGATATTGTCATTCTTGATATTGATGAGAGGTCTTTGGCTGTGCTGGCCCCAGACTATGGTCGCTGGCCATGGCCGCGTGATATCTACGCGCAGGTACTGGCCGAACTGGAGTATGTAGAGGCCAAATCAATCATATTCACAGTACTGATTACAGATCCAGATAGAGATCACCCGCGAGGTGATAATACGTTGGATTTTGTGGCGAGCGAATCTTTTGTCACGGTTTACCCGATAGTTCGACTCTCTCCGGCCAATGATGGTTATAGTAAATTAAAGATTTGTGACCTTCCTGCTGCCGGCATTATAAAGTGCAGCACTGATAAAACAGTGGCAGCTATCTTGCCTGCACTGCCGGGCATGCATCACGATTTGGCCATCATGAATCATCAGTCTGATGAAGATGGTGTGCTTCGTCGCTGGGGTCTTTTCTGGGAGGAGGAGTCGTGGAAGATGCCAACGGTGATTGGTGGCGCGATAGCTTTGGCCCATATCGAGCCCAAAGTGGATGCAGATGAGTCATACGTTCTGAACTGGAGAGATGAGGAGAATGGCCACCTAAGATTTTCATTTTCGGATTACCTTGCCGCACTCAATGGTGAAGGTGATATCTCTCCAGACTTTTTTAAAGACAAGCATGTGATTATTGGTGCATCTGCTCCAGGCCTATCTGCCATGATTCTTACCCCAACAGGGGTGATGAATAGTGGTGAAGTGATTGCCACTGCGCTGAACGATGCTATTTATGGCACCGACCTGAAGACAGTTCCCGATGAGCTGACTCTCCTTGCCTCAATCATATTTATCTGGGTGCTGGCAGGGCTATTCTCTTTTGGTCGTTCACAAAAGAATCTGGATGGTGCTTTTATTCTTCTCGAAATTAGTACGGTGTTAATTATGGTGCTGGCAGTCAACTATGCTGCTTACTTTATCGACACTGTTCCGCTGGCCACCTATGGGCTGGTATTCTACTCAATTGCGAGGCTACATTACGAAATGGCCGAGAGTATATTCAAGGGTAAAACAGACTACCTACTGCATATATCAAAGAACCGTGGCCTGGATTCGGTTGGTATTATTACATTCAGGGATGATCAGGATAAGTTATTGCCAGGCCGGCGGGAGCTGCTCTCTCTACGGAAAGAGGTGGGTGGAGAGGTGTTTTACTGTAACAGACCATTCCGGGATGATCAGGTTCTCGAAGATATTAATGATGTCTGTGGCATGATTGTGGTCGCAGAGCGCGAGAGCCAAGAGGGGATATTGAAGAAGCTGCTTGACCGCTTGACTGACCGAGGCTTGCAGGAGCATACGTCACACATATATGATTTTCCTGATAAGGTTAGGGGGAATAGAAGGCTGATTCCGAAATATATCGGCATGAAGACGCTTGATGCTATGGGGGATTTCCCCGTGGATGGAATGTGACACGAGGTGGCGCGGATTGTGAGTGTACAGCTTTTGTCTCATGCTGTATAGACAATGGAGCCATCTCTGCGAGATATATTGAGGTAGTGATTGGCACTGTAGCTGGTTACTGTTCAATCTCCAGGGCTGATAGAGGGTAACATTATGTTGAAAGAAATTGAGAAAGCAGACAAAAGAAAAGAGTCACATTCTTTTGGCCGATATTGGCCTGCCTTGGTATGTACTATCACGTTGTTGGCCGGGTTGGCGTTGGCCCCGGCCGTTGCCTCTGCAGCTGGCAAAATAAAAATCGGAACCTATGCCGCTGTTGTTGGTGATGTGGCCACACTGCGTGAGAAGCACGATGCTCCGATCAAGGCAGAGATTGGTCAGGATGTTTATCTGAGTGATGTGATAAAGACAAGCCGTCGCTCCCGTGTGCAGCTCAAGTTTATTGACGACAGCGTGTTGAATATGGGCCCCGGCCATATGGTGAAGGTCAAAGAGTACGTATACAACGAAGATAAGGGCATACGTAAAGCGGTTCTGAGTGCATTTCAGGGCACTGTCCGCGTGGCAGTTCCAAATTCAAGGGGAAGGATAACTCCTTTGAGGTGCATACCCCTACAGCGGTTGCATCTGTACGAGGAACCAATTTCGCTGTAAATATCCAGCCGGCCAAGACAAATGTGGCGGTGTTTGAGGGCGCTGTATCAGTTCGTAATAGCAACCCGAATATTAAAGGTGCTGTGATGGTGGCGGCTGGCGGCATGACCTCTGTACCGAAAAATATTCCTCCCAAGCCAGTTATCCAGATACCAGTCCAAATGCAGCAATCCCTGCTTGCTACAACGGCACCGCCGCCTGGTGGCCAGCCTATGGCACCACCGATGGGGCCAGATGGCCAGCCTATGATGGGTCCAGATGGCCAGCCTATGATGGGACCAGATGGCCAGCCTATGATGGGACCAGGCGGTCAGCCTATGATGGGACCAGGCGGTCAGCCTATGATGGGACCAGGCGGTCAGCCTATGATGGGACCAGGCGGTCAGCCTATGATGGGACCAGGCGGTCAGCCTATGATGGGACCAGGCGGTCAGCCTATGATGGGACCAGGCGGTCAGCCTATGATGGGACCAGGCGGTCAGCCTATGATGGGACCAGGCGGTCAGCCTATGATGGGACCAGGCGGTCAGCCTATGATGGGACCAGGCGGTCAGCCTATGATGGGACCAGGCGGTCAGCCTA
>CAZFCL010000033.1:0-10693 GCA_964517705.1 uncultured Zetaproteobacteria bacterium
TGTATGGGGCCGGCTGATCGGTATTTTCTTCCTTCTACCATTCATCTATTTTCTTTTGGCCGGAAAAGTTAGAAGTTCGCTACGCCCCCAACTCATCATCATGTTTTTTCTTGGTGGCATGCAGGGTGTATTGGGTTGGTACATGGTCAGCAGTGGTTTCGATCAGGCTTATGTGAGCCAATATCGTTTGACAGCGCACCTGATGGCCGCATTTGTGATTTTTGCCTATATCCTTTGGGTCGCAGTTGGTCTGCTATTCCCAAGGCGTGAACCTTCACTCTATAGCGTTAAGCCGCTGTTTAAGGCTGTTGCAGGGCTCTCCCTTTTGATTGCCATTACTGTGGCCGCAGGTGGGTTTGTGGCGGGCCTTAAAGCTGGATTTGCCTACAACACCTTCCCCTTGATGGATGCTCACTTTATTCCAGAGGGTTATGGCATGTTGCAGCCATATTATCTGAACTGGTTCGAAAATATTGCAGCAGTCCAGTTCAATCACCGTATGTTGGCAGAAGCAGTACTACTTTTGGCGGTTGCACTCTGGTTTTATGCAAAGCGTTTTGAGCTGGTAGGGCCTGCCAAGGTTGGTGTTCATCTGATGTTTGGCATGGTACTGATTCAGTTCCTTCTTGGCCTGGCCACACTGCTGTCTACTGTGCAGTTGCACCTTGCAGTTGCACATCAGGGGGGAGCCATGCTGCTTTTCGCCTTCTCTCTGTTTACCCTGCGGATGCTGCAGACAACAGAAAAATAACCCATGAATCGGCTTGAGCGGCGCAGCGTATTTTCGCTAGCAGGTATTTACGGCCTGCGCATGTTGGGCCTGTTCATGATCCTGCCGGTTTTTTCACTCTATGCCGAAGGGCTTGAAGGTGTGACACCACTATTGATCGGTGTGGCACTGGGTATTTATGGCCTGACCATGGCAATTTTCCAAATCCCTTTTGGTATGCTTTCTGATCGTTTCGGGCGCAAACCCATCATCATGCTTGGCTTGTTGCTATTTGCAGCTGGTAGCGTGGTAGCAGCTTTATCCGATTCGATCTGGGGCGTGATCATGGGTCGTGCTATTCAAGGCTCTGGTGCAATCGCTGCCGCGATGATGGCACTGATGGCTGACCTCACAAAGGAGGAGGAGCGCACCAAGGCGATGGCAATCATGGGCGTTGCTATTGGTATGTCGTTTACGCTGGCACTGATGATCGGCCCTGTTCTTAATGTTGCTATTGGTGTGGATGGTATTTTCTGGATGACAGCAGTTCTGGCAGCAGTCGGTATTGCCATACTTTATCTATTGGTTCCAAGTCCGGCCAAACTAAGCTTTCACCGTGAAGTAGAGACAGTCCCGGCACAGTTAAAACAGGTTTTTTTCGATAGTCAGCTATTTCGGCTTGATGCTGGGATTATGGTACAGCATGGCATCATGATGGCGATGTTTACTGCACTCCCATTTGTTCTCAGAAACAAGCTTGGACTGCCTGCGGATGAGCATGCATGGTTCTATCTGCCGGTACTGATCCTTTCAGTGCTTGGTATGGCACCGCTGGTAGTGATTGCTGAGAAGAAGCAGAAGATGAAGCAGGTGTTCATCGGCTGTATTATGATGATCATCATATCCGAATTGATGTTGGGAATTGATCAGCGCTCGTTGATTGCAGTGGCTATCGGTCTCTTTTTCTTCTTTGTTGCTTTTAATGTACTGGAGGCAAGCCTTCCATCACTTATCTCACGCCTGGCCCCGGTTGATAGCAAAGGTACAGCCATGGGTGTTTACTCCACCTCACAGTTTCTCGGCGCCTTTATCGGTGGTGCAGGCGGTGGCTGGCTCTCCGGGGCACTTGGTATGCAGGCGGTATTTTATGCTTGTGCGGTGGTGGCTTGCGTCTGGCTATTGATCGCATTGGGTATGCGTATACCTCCTTACCTTTCATCGTTTATGCTGCATGTAGAGGTGAGGGAAGAGGGTAAGGCCCGTGAGTTGGAGGCAGAGCTTCTGGAGCTTGTTGGTGTTCATGAAGTGCGGGTGATTCCTGAGGATGGCACTGCTTACATGAAGGTGGATAAAAAGCAGTTTCAGCAAGAGCATGCCGAAGCTCTTATTCAGCCTTTAGCGTAAAAGACTTTTAATTTCCTCAGTACTTAACGGAGCAGGCAGCCTTGCCCCAAGCTGTGACACGACAAGCGCTGCGGCATGCGATCCGAGATGCCCGGCTTTCTGCCAGTCAATACCATTAGTGATACCATAGAGCACACCTGCGGCATACATATCGCCAGCTCCAGTTGTATCAATAGCATCTACCTCAACGCCTTCAACTGGGAATGCCTCTCCACCGTGCATGATAATCGAGCCTTTCTTACCAAGTGTGAGTGCAACATTCTCACAGTGTGCATGAATGGCATGGGCACAGTCGACCGGATCTTCCAGGCCTGTCAGGGATTTTGCCTCCTCTTCATTGCAGAAGAGAAGGTTCACCGGGCCTTCGATAAGCGCCTGAAATTGCTCCTTGCAGAGGTGAATCAGGAAAGGGTCGGAGATGGTTAGCGCCACCTTTACACCATGTTTGACGGCATATTCAATCGCTTTTAGTGCAGCAGCTTTGGTGGAGTCACCCGCAAAAAGATAACCCTCTACGTAGAGGTATTTGGCTTTGGCAACCTCACCCTCAATAATGTCACCTTCACTCAAGGATGAAGAGATGCCAAGGTTTGTCAGCATGGTGCGCTGTGCATCCGGCGTGATAAGTACTACGCATGTGCCACTTTGGCCCTCTGTATGGGGAACCTCAATAGCGATGCCGAGCTCTTTCATCTCCTCAAGGTATTGTCTGCCAAACTTGTCCGCGCCTGTCTTGCACGCATAAGCCGACTCTCCTCCCATATCTGCAATGCCGACAATGGTATTGGCTGCAGAGCCGCCGGAGCAGAAGTTGATGTTATGATCGGCCAGTGCATTTAGCACCTCCTCCTGCCGTTCTTCATCAACCAGTGTCATGATGCCTTTTTCAATACCCATCTTTTCAAGAAATGCGTCGTCACAGTGCACCTGCATATCCATAATGGCATTGCCTACACCAAATACATCGTAACTCATCTGTTTCTCCTGGTATTACTTAGTTTTCGGCGCACTGATGATAATATCAATGCGCCGGTTCATGGCACGCCCTTGCGGGAACTCATTGCTAGCAATGGGGCGCACCTCACCGTAACCGAGCGCTTTTAAGCGAGTAGCATCAGCACCGGCTGCGATCAGAAAATCACGAACCGCTTCGGCTCGTTGGAGCGACAGTGCCTGATTCAGCTTCACATCACCTCGGTCATCCGTGTGTCCTTCAATGCGGACCAGCCTGTCAGCGTATATATCGGTAGCGCTCTTAAGGCGTGAAAGAAGGCTATAAAAACCCTGGTCAATTTTACTGCTGGCAGATGAGAACTGTAGCCCGGTCAAGCGTATGAGTAGTGATCCATCAAGGTTCACCAGAATATCCGCATCCCCTTTATCAAAGACAGCATAGAGCTTTGCTTGGCGCTTCTTGTCATAGGTCTCTCGCTCCAGTTTAGCGCGGAACACCTCTTTCATATCAGCCATCTGGGCGCGTTGATTCTGTGTTAGTGTCTCGGCCTGGGCGGCCAGTTGGGTTTGAAGTTCTGCTTCATAACTTTTCTTCAAACGCTCTATATCTTCAATATGGCGACTGCGCTCTGTATTAAGTGACTTTTTCAGGCCTTTGGCTTCATCTATCAGCTCGGCAGGGGAGTTGCCTACCAACAACGTGTTATTCGCTGTATTTAGCCCGAGCGTCTGGGCCAGCTGCTGCCGGAACTGACGCTCCCTGATAATAATTTCTTCATAGCTACTGTTATGACTACGCCATACTCTCACCTGTTCGCATATGGCTTTGGCATTCATTGCCAGAGCGTGCGTCTCAGCTGAGTTGGCAGGCGGCTCCGAGGTAAGACCATCCACATAGCTTCGTATGGCATCTAGCTTCTTGTTTGCGGCCTGATAAGTCACAGGTGCATAGCGCTTGGCGCCACATGAGGCGGCTTTGGAGATGAGTCGGGCTGTGATGACAGAGAGGTCTGGCAGGTCACGTTTTAGCTGCTGTTTGTATGCAGCTTCGGCACTCATGATATGTGTGCGTGTGTTGTTTAACTCTCCCTGTTCGCGCGCGACAATGGCCAGATTCAGCGCTTCATCTCCTTTCTGAGAGTGATATGAAGAGAAGTCTTCTCCTTTTTTTGGGGAGAGTGAGATAATGCTTTCTACTGCCTTGGCATCACGACGCAGAGTGAGTAGCGGTGCATACTGTTGATGAAAGCCTGTTGCGGTGAGCTTCGCTTCGGCCAGTGCTTCCTCAGCTTTTTTTAGTGCGGAGGCAGATTCATCACCTTGTCCCTTTCCATCAGCTAGCATGGCAGCACCCAGGTAGGCCTCGATGCGTGATGTGGTTGCTGGTGCGTATTGACTCAGGCTACTCTTTTTGAACGCATTGAGCTGCTGTTCAAGTGACTGGATGGTTGCAGCTTCTGTGAGTGGAGCAAACAGAAGAAGGGATATAAGTGGAAAGAGAACTCGCCTACCCAAGGTTTAACATCCTTTCCAGCGAGAGTCTGGCCCAGCGCTTTTGCTGTACCGGCACTGTGACCTGATGCGTAACACTCTCACCCCTGATCGAAGTCAGGGCGGCGCAAAGGTGCTGTGGGTCAGTACGAAACATGGTGGAACACATACATACCATCGGCGAGAGGAACCAGATTGGTTTATCCGGGAACTTCAATCGAAGTCGATTCACCAGGTTCAGTTCGGTAGCGATGGCAAATGATGAGCCTGCTGGTGCTTCTGATACATGTTTGATGATCATCTCTGTAGAGCCGATAAAATCAGCGGTTTCACACACTTCG
Source organism: uncultured Zetaproteobacteria bacterium (assembly GCA_964517705.1). Lineage (GTDB taxonomy): Bacteria > Pseudomonadota > Zetaproteobacteria > Mariprofundales > Mariprofundaceae > Mariprofundus. The sequence goes on from CAZFCL010000033.1 coordinate 4,900, forward strand.
CGTGAGCATTCGGGGTGGGCGAGTATTTTAATGCCCGCATGACTTCGCCGCATCGTCTCGGCATGCTCGGGTTTAAACAGCTGGTGTACCGAGCAGAACCCCTTCCAGAGTATCAGTGTTGCATTCTCAATGGCCTCGGGACTGTTGCCTCCCAGTGGCAGGTCTGGATCCCAGGTGATCATCTGAGATTCAGGGATCCCCATAGCCAGAGCAGTGTTCTCACCGAGATGTTGGTCGGGGAAGAAGAGCACTTTTTCACGGTTGTCCCAGCTCCATTCAAGGGTTCTACGTGCATTGCCAGAGGTGCAGACGATACCGCCGTGCTCACCACAGAATGCTTTTAGCGAAGCGGTGGAGTTGATATAGGTGACGGGGGTTACGCTCCTATCAGGGTTGATGACTGTGGCAAGCTCACTCCAGCAGCGGTTTACCTGTTCATCATCGGCCATGTCAGCCATCGAGCAGCCTGCCGCAAGGTCAGGCAAGATCACAGTTTGATGGTCTGCCGTAAGAATATCAGCGGTTTCGGCCATGAAGTGAACACCACAGAAGATGATATATGGCGCATCCGTTGCTGCTGCCTGCTGGGCAAGCTTTAGTGAATCGCCGGTAACATCAGCGAAATTAAATACCTCTTCACGCTGGTAGTGATGGCCGAGGATTAGCACCTGGTCACCCAGTTCCTGCTTCAGGCTTTTAATCTGCTCAATAATGTCTGTTTCCGGAATCTCATACAGCTGCGAAAGCAGCGCCTGTGTTGTCATTGGCAAAGTTTCCGGTGGCCATCTCCCCTTGTCAAACATTCAGGTGCTTTCTCTCTTCGCGTGCATCAAACGGTGTGAGCAGTTACGCTTCGCTAAGTTTCTGTTTCGGAGGGTTTCAATGCCTGCATACCGTTCCCGCACATCCACACATGGCCGCAACATGGCAGGTGCCCGTTCACTCTGGCGCGCTACCGGCATGAAAGATGATGATTTTAGCAAGCCGATCATCGCCGTGGTCAACTCATTCACGCAGTTTGTGCCGGGCCATGTGCACCTGAAGGATATTGGGCAGATGGTCTGCCGTGAGATTGAAGCAGTTGGCGGTGTGGCCAAAGAGTTCAATACGATCGCTATTGATGACGGTATCGCCATGGGCCACGGCGGTATGCTTTACTCTCTGCCTAGCCGCGATCTGATCGCCGACTCAGTTGAGTATATGTGCAATGCACACACAGCCGATGCGATGGTCTGTATATCCAACTGCGATAAGATCACGCCGGGTATGCTGATGGCTGCGCTGCGCCTTAATATTCCTGCGGTGTTTGTATCAGGTGGCCCGATGGAGGCCGGTAAGATCACTCTGGATAATCGCGAACTGCACCTGGATCTGGTTGATGCCATGGTGATGGCGGCCAACCCGGATGAATCCGATGCTGATGTTGAGGCGGTTGAGCGTTCCGCCTGCCCAACTTGTGGCTCCTGTTCCGGCATGTTTACCGCAAACTCCATGAACTGCCTTGCTGAAGCGTTGGGACTCGCACTGCCGGGCAATGGATCTTTGGTTGCTACCCATTCAGATCGACGCGAACTGTTCTTGAAAGCAGGGCGCCTTGCCGTTGGAAATGCAAAAGCTTGGTACGAACAGGAAGATGCGAGTGTATTGCCGCGCGCGGTTGCTACTTTTGAAGCATTTGAGAATGCAATGGCACTCGATATTGCTATGGGCGGTTCATCGAATACTGTGCTTCATCTGCTTGCTTGCGCACAGGAGGCAGGTGTCGATTTCACCATGGCCGATATTGATCGTCTCTCCCGAAAGGTTCCCAACCTTTGCAAGGTTGCACCTGCCACACAGGATTATCACATGGAAGACGTACATCGTGCCGGTGGCGTAGTCGCCATTCTTGCCGAGCTTGATCGCGCAGGCTTGATTCACCGTCATGTGCCAACGGTGCATGCAGCCACCCTTGGCAATGCACTGGATGAGTGGGATGTGATGAAGGCTGAGAATGAGGGTTCACACCACCTCTATCGTGCTGCACCTGGTGGTATTCCTACGCAGGAAGCATTCATCCAGAGTGAGCGTTACAAGGCGCTTGATACCGATCGCGTCAATGGCTGTATCCGTGATTTTGAGAATGCTTACTCAAAAGAGGGAGGGCTTGCGGTACTCTTTGGCAATATTGCTGAACGAGGCTGTATTGTAAAAACTGCTGGTGTGGACGAGGCGATCTGGAAGTTTGCCGGGCGTGCCCGTGTTTTTGAAAGTCAGGAAGATGCGGTGAATGGCATTCTCAACGATAAGGTTTTGGCAGGGGATATTGTCATCATCCGCTATGAGGGGCCGAAGGGTGGTCCGGGCATGCAGGAGATGCTCTATCCGACATCCTATCTTAAATCGAAAGGGCTAGGCCAAGCATGCGCACTACTTACCGATGGTCGTTTCTCTGGCGGAACGTCGGGGCTATCGATTGGTCATGCCTCTCCAGAAGCCGCTGAGGGTGGCGCTATTGGTTTGGTGGAGGAAGGGGATACCATTGAGATCGATATCCCGAATCGCACTATTCACCTTGCTGTGAGCGATGAAGAGTTAGATAGCCGCCGTGCTATAATGGACGCGAAGGGTGCTAATGCATGGAAGCCGGTTAAACGTGATCGTGTGGTTTCTACAGCGCTACAGGCTTATGCCGCTTTGGCGACCAGCGCAGATCGGGGCGCAGTTCGCGATCTTCATCAGATCAATCAACCTTAGGAGTATTCGATGGTTACGGTTTGTGCACCCACGTATCCTTAATGTTGTATTTGGTGGCAAGCTTCTTTTTGTAAAGCTCGGCTGTCTCTTGATCGGGGAAGCCTCTGATGTGGAGGCGATATTTTAACACATTGTCGATATAAAAAGGGCTTATTTCAGCTGGAATACCGAGCTCATTTAGGTGCTCCTTCTCCTTCTTCGCGCCTTCCTTATCATCCATCGACATTAGATTGACCGCCCACCCGACAGCAGGCACGTCTGTTTTTGGCACGGTGGCTGCTGTTTTTTTCTGAGCCAAGTTGGGTGCTGACTCTGTGATGACTTTACTGAAGAGTGAGTCGATACGTTTGGATTGCATCTGAATGGAACTGGTCTGATACTCCTGCTGTGCCTCCAGCGCACGAAGCTGTTTGTTCAACTCCTGAATCATTACAAGCTGCTGCCTCGTGTTATCCTCCATTTCCTCCATAAGCACGGTGGTTTCTGATGCTTTGCCAGAAGGCTGGCTCGGGTTCACCCACTGTAGCGTGATGGCGAGCAGAGATATAAGAACTGCTGCAGTCGAGAGAAGCATGCGCCAATCAATAAAGCCTGTTTCTATTGGTTTTTTGCTACTCATGGTTTTATTTAGCTACCTGTATTGATCGATATTTTCATGTCAGCCACACCGCTCTCACTCACCCATCCAGATTCTGCTTCCGGGAAGGCATCAGCGTAGGGAAGGTAGGGTTTGATGTCGAGCACCGGCGTTCCATCCAGCATATCATGGCCCTGAACATGGAGGGTGCGCCCTTCAACTTTGGTCAGTCGAACAGCTGAAAGTCCAATGCTGTTAGGGCGGTGTGGCGCACGCGTGGCGAAAAGACCACGACGCTTTTTCGGGCCACGTGGTGGTATTACAGTTGGATTCCAACCCTGATTTAGGTGCATCCAATACAGCACCCAAATGTGGGAGAAGCCATCGAGATCTTTAAGTGCCTGGTCGAGATTCATGCCGCCGTTGAGTTCAATTAGGGCTGGCAGTGGATCATCAAGTGAAGGCTGTCGCGGCACAGCAAAGCGCTCTTTGTAGCTACTGTGAACTACGCCGATCGGTTGCATGGTGATTTCGGGGGCTGTATGAAGAAAATCTTCCGCATAGCTTTTGGCCGGCTTGTTTTTTGATGGCTTTCGCCCCCAATTTGCCCCGGTGGAAGCTGCTGTTTCTTTTTCACTCATACCATTTCGGCTTCTTTTTTTTGAACAGTCAGCGTGTTGTTTTTGCAATCAATTACGGCCACCCCGCCTTTTTGCAATCCACCAAAGAGAATTGCATCAGCCAGCGGCTTTTTAATGTGTTCCTGAATCAGACGTGCCATTGGTCGTGCTCCCATGAGTGGGTCGTGGCCACTCCGTGCGAGCCATAGTTTGGCGCTATCAGACACATCGATCTCTACTTTTTTCTCCAGAAGCTGCGCTTCCAGTTCAATCAGTAGTTTATCGACGATATGCAGAATGGTTGCCTCTGAAAGAGGCGAGAATCCAATGGTGGCATCCAGTCGATTACGGAATTCGGGTGAGAATGTGCGCTTGATTACCTGTTCATCTTTCCCCTGCTGTGGGTTGGGATTAAAGCCAATGGATCCCTGCTGCACCTCGAAAGCACCTGCATTGCTGGTCATAATCAGGACAACATGACGAAAATCAGCTTTGCGGCCATTGTTGTCGGTCAATGTACCGTGATCCATGACCTGTAGTAGCAGGTTGAAGAGATCCGGGTGTGCCTTCTCGATTTCGTCGAGGAGAAGTACGGCATGCGGATGTTTGCTGATCGCCTCGGTCAGAAGGCCACCCTGATCAAACCCAACATAGCCCGGCGGGGCACCAATCAGCCGTGATACAGTGTGTGGCTCCATATATTCGGACATATCGAAACGAATGAGCTCAACTCCCATAGTACGAGCCAGTTGGCGAGCTACTTCAGTTTTGCCGACACCGGTTGGACCGGTAAAGAGGAATGAACCAATGGGTTTTTCAGGGTGGGAGAGACCAGCGCGCGATAGCTTGATGCTTGATGCCAGTGTATCGATCGCTCTATTTTGCCCGAACACAGAGAGTTTTAGGTCTCGATCCAGATGTGCCAGTCGTTTTTTGTCGGAAGAGGAGACCTGGCGCTTTGGAATACGGGCGATGGATGCGACCATCAACTCTATATCGTGCACATTGATCTGTTTGCGCTGCTTCTCTTTAGGGCGTATGCGCATGGCGGAGCCAGCCTCATCAAGCAGATCAATAGCAGAGTCTGGTAGGTGGCGTTCGCTTAGATGGCGCTTGGCAAGCTTTGCTGCCTGCTCAATAGCAGTTTGGCTGTAGCGAATCTGGTGATGCTCCTCAAGCTTCACCTTTAGCCCTTTTAGAATCTCAATGGTTTCTTCAATACCAGGCTCGGGAATATCAACCTTTTGAAAACGGCGAGAGAGTGCGCGGTCTTTTTCGAAAAGGTTGCGAAACTCCTGATAAGTGGTGGCACCGATACAGCGTAATTCACCGTTAGCCAATGCCGGCTTGAGAAGGTTGGAGGCATCCATGGTGCCACCGCTGGCCGCCCCTGCTCCGATAATGGTGTGAATCTCATCAATGAAAAGAACGGCCTGCTGCTCCTCTTCAAGCGCATGCAGTACAGCTTTTAGCCGCTCCTCAAAGTCACCACGGTACTTGGTACCGGCCAGAAGTGCTCCCATATCAAGCGTATAGATAGTTGCATTTTGCACCGCATCTGGCACTTCCCCGCGAGAAATTTTTAGTGCTAGGCCTTCGGCAATGGCTGTTTTCCCGACGCCCGCCTCGCCAACCAGGAGCGGGTTGTTTTTGCGACGACGGCAGAGTATCTGTATGCAGCGACCAAGTTCGCTGCTGCGGCCAACCAGCGGGTCGATTTTCCCCTCCTGCGCTCGCTGTGAAAGATCGATGCAGAAGCGTTGTAGGGGCGAGGCTTTGGAGTCGCCCTGCTCATGCTCGATAGCTTTACTTCCTACTTCCATCTCTGTTGTCTCGTCGTAGGCGCCATGGGCAATAAAAC
>CAZFCL010000034.1:0-10634 GCA_964517705.1 uncultured Zetaproteobacteria bacterium
AAAACAAGGTTTAAGAAGGCCGGCCATATCTTTGATATTGATAGAGTGACAACCCATGTCTTCGAGCTCTTTACCCATATCGACCCACATATCAAGCGTATGCACAGGGCTGACTGTGTAGGAGATAGTGCCTTGTGCATGCTTGCCGACGTTCAGGGTTGCCTTTACTGCGGTTTCCAGATTTCGCATGTCATTCATGGCATCGAAGATACGGAATACATCCATACCGTTTTTTGCTGCGCGCTCTACAAAAGCATTGACCACATCGTCGGCATAGTGGCGGTAGCCGAGAATATTCTGACCACGCAGAAGCATCTGCTTGCGAGTGTTTGGCATTGCTTCGGAGAGAAGGCGGAGACGCTCCCATGGGTCTTCACCGAGAAAGCGGATGCAGGCATCAAAGGTGGCGCCTCCCCACATCTCAACCGACCAGAAACCGACACGATCCAGCTTTTCAGCGATGGGTAGCATGTCCTCGATTCGCATACGTGTTGCTAATAGCGACTGGTGACCGTCGCGCAGAACGAGCTCTGTGATTCCCAGTGGTTTACTCATCTAAAAATCTCTCCTGATTTTAATTAGCGGTAGTGGTCAGCGCGATAGCGCTTTACAGCTTCATTAATGACTTCAATTAAATCTTCATCCTGATCTGCAGGAGTGACGCCATCAGTCTGCTTTTTTTCAAAGCCTTGAATGGTGTGTGAAACCAGTGTGATGACGGCAACAAGAAGCCCAAGGAACAGGAATACAACCCCCATCCCAACTCCCATTAGCTGCAAACCTTCCGTCAACATCTCATTCATTGTGCGCAACTCTCCTGAGCTTCCTAAGGTAAAACGCCCTCAGATGAAGGCTGGCGATACTATGGTTAAAGTCGAAAAATTTCCACTTTCGATGCAAGGTGAAAGTGGAGTGAAAGCGGTTAAGTCATTAAAAGTAGAATGCATGTCATGTTGTGGGGTGCTATATTTACAGCAGTAGCACACCTATTTTACAGGCGGGAGGTTCCTATTTGAGCTGGCAGATTATCGCAGGGTTGGCGGGTGGTGTTGGGCTTTTTCTCCTTGGTATGGAGCTGATGACCGATGGGCTGAAGCTTTCAGCGGGGAAGTCGCTACACCGTGTCCTGAAAAACTCGACCAGAACACCACTTAGGGGGATCTTTTTCGGCGCACTGATTACCTCGCTGGTGCAGTCCTCCAGTGCAGTTACTGTAGCAACCATCGGCTTTGTTAATGCAGGTCTGATGAAGATCAAACATGCGATTCGCTTGGCTTATGGGAGCAATCTTGGCACAACAATGACGGGGTGGCTGGTCGCCACCATCGGGCTTCACGTCAATTTGAAGGCTTTTGCCCTGCCTGCTGTCGGCATAGGCATGCTGATGACGTTGCTGATCAAGCAGGGGCGATACCCTGCTGTTGGCAGAGTGATTACTGGATTTGGCCTCTTCTTTCTCGGTATCGACATGATGAAGATGGGGTTTGAAGGACTACACGGATTCTATCCACTCGAGGCGATTGATGGCGGTGGGGCGGTTGGCCTCGTGACTTTTGTCGCGATCGGATTTTTGATGACAGTGATCATGCAATCCTCCAGTGCTGCCATTGCCATGACACTCACTGCAGCTGCAGGCGGTATTATCGCACTTCCTTCAGCTGCCTGCATGGTGATTGGTGCCAATGTGGGGACGACCTCAACAGCTGTTATCTCTGTGATTGGCGCAACATCTAACGCGCGCCGCATGGCTGCCGGACATGTGATTTTTAATGTGGTGACAGCCGCTGCTGCACTACTGATCCTTCCACTATTGCTTTTTGGCATTGAATTCTTTCAACAGCTAAGCGGTATGGAGGGTGATATTGCAACATTTTTGGCGCTTTTTCATACAGTGTTCAATGTGCTCGGAATTGCCCTCCTATGGCCATTTACTGAGCGGCTTGTGGCCTTTCTGCAAACTCAGTTTGTGGCTGCAGAAGAGGATGAAGCAGTGCCAAAATATATTGATAGCACCTTGGTGGATACGCCTGAGCTTGCACACAAGGCTTTGGTAAAAGAGGTCGAGCGTATTCAGACGGTCTCAATTCGTATGGCAGAGGATGCGATCAGTACCGAGGCAAGTGTCAGTCCGAGGTTGCAGGTTGATTTCGCTATTCTAAATAGCCTTAACGATGCAGTAGGGAACTTCTGTGCCAAGCTGCGGAAGAAGGACCTGCCTGATGATGTGGCCAACGCTCTACCAGTAGCGATGGCCTCAACACGCTATTTTGCCGATGTGGCTGAGCTGGCGGAAGAGATTGACCGACAGCAGAGCAGGGAAGTTGCAGGCATTGGCGAAGAACTGGAAGAGTCACTGAATGAGATGCGACGACAGGCAGTTGCTACTCTCGAAAATATTAAGAAGAACTTCGGTGCCAGGGAGGCTTCGGAAAGGGCTGCTGCAATCAACATCCTGACAAAAAGTTATAATACTATTAAGTCACAGCTTCTCAGGGCGGGGGCAACAGGAAAGCTTACTGCTCGGCATATGGTGGCATTGATTGAGCTGGTAAAAAATATGGAGCGGTTGGGGATCCATTGTGTGAAAGGGGAGTCTGCCCTGCAGGCCTTTTCCAGCCAAATCCCTTTAGATCAGTCCGGGCCAGATGAAGGGGTGGTGGAGGGAGAGGGTGATGGTTTACAGGTGCCTGAAGTGCAGCAAGTGGATTCAAAAGGTGGCGGATCGACACACTGATTTGGTATGATTACTTGATAGGCGCAATATTAATCAGCGTCTCTGCATGCTCCAACACATAGTTTTTGAAGGCCTTTGGTATGGCGGCAAATCGCTTACCCTTGCGGTGCACAATGTGCCACTGGCGCATAATCGGAAAATCCTCCACATGAAGCACGATCAGGCGCTTCAGGGCGAGCTCCATCTCAATAGTGTGGAGTGAGACAATGCCTAGCCCTAGTTCTGCCATCACCGCTTGCTTGATCGCCTCTGAACGGCTCATCTCCATACCTGTAGTGAGTTGCAGGCCGTGCACCGCGAAAAATTTCTCTACGGCGATACGGGTGCCGGAGTCACGTTCACGCACAATAAATGGCTCATCAGCCAGTTCATTCAGTGGAATGTGTTTGCGACTGGCCAGCGGGTGTAGAGGGGAGGCAATAACGACCAGGGGGTTGTCTGTAAACGGTATGCCAACGAGCTTATGGTCGCTTGGCGGCTTGCCCATAATAGCCATGTCGGTGGTGTTACTATCCAGTGCGTTGAGTAGCCCCGTACGGTTGGTTACATCAAGTGTGACCTGTGCCCCTGGATACTGTTGATGAAAGGCAGCGATGAGCTGTGGTGCAAAATAGTTGGCTGTCGAAGCCATTGTCAGGTGCAGCTTGCCACGATTAAGCCCCTTCAGCTCTTCAAGCATGAGAGAAGCTTCCTCCAGTTGCTGACGAATGTTGCGTGCGTAGTGAAGAAGCTCACTGCCTGCTTCGGCCAGCTTGATCTGTTTTCCATCACGCTCAAACAGCGGTAGGCCAATCTGATCTTCCATCTGCTTGATCTGCATGGAGACAGCAGGCTGAGTCATAAATAGTGCCTTTGCTGCCTGAGTGTAGCTATTATATTCAACAACAGCTTCTAGTATTTTTAACTGCTTCAACGTAATGTTCATTTACTTAACACCCATAATTAATATTTATGGGTTGTATCATAACCTTTGATTTTACATTATGGAAGAGCCTTCTAGGCTTCCCAACATCGCAGAAGAGGTCTATGATACTCGTCCGCGAAGGAGAGGGGGCGAAGCTTTCTTTCTCAAAAACATACTTGGAGGGATTCTCACATGGATCAATCGAATCGTTATTGCAGTCTTGACCTTAATGAAGAGGCGCTGATTGCAGGTGGAAAGCATCTGCTGACCGCATATAAATTGAAGCCGGCCGAAGGTTATGGCTTTTTGGAAGTGGCTGCGCATGTTGCGGCTGAATCTTCTACTGGTACCAACGTAGAAGTATCTACGACTGATGATTTTACTCGTGGTGTAGATGCACTGGTATATGAAGTAGACGAAAATTCATTTGGTGATGGCTATGGCCTTATCAAGATCGCTTACCCTGTAGATCTGTTTGATATCAACTTGACTGATGGCAACTACATGGTTTCTCAGATGACTTCTCTGATCATCGGTAACAACCAGGGTATGGGTGATATTCATGGCCTGCGCATGCTCGACTTCATGGTGCCTGAGTGTATGATCAAGCGCTTCGACGGGCCTGCGACCAACATCTCTGATCTGTGGAAGGTACTGGGTCGTCCTGAAGTGGATGGTGGTTACATCTCAGGTACAATCGTTAAGCCTAAGCTGGGTCTTCGTCCGAAGCCATTTGCTGAAGCGTGCACACAGTTCTGGCTGGGTGGTGATTTCATCAAGAATGATGAGCCACAGGGTAACCAGGTATTCTGCCCGACCGAGGAAGTGATTCCTCTGGTTGTAGATGCGATGGATAAGGCTCAGCAGGAGACTGGTCAGGCCAAGCTCTTCTCTGCCAATATCACTTCTGACTGCTACAAAGAGATGATTCACCGTGGTGATTATCTGCTGGAGCAGTTCGGTAAGATCAACTCTGCAAGCCACGTTGCATTCCTGGTAGATGGTTTTGTAACTGGTGTTCACGGTGTAACTACTTGCCGCCGCGAATTCCCAGAGACATTCCTCCACTATCACCGTGCTGGCCATGGCGCTGTAACTTCAGGTGTTAACCCACGTGGTTATACTCCTCTGGTTCACATGAAGTTTTCTCGTTTGATGGGCGCTTCAGGCATCCACACTGGCACCATGGGCTACGGTAAGATGGAAGGCTCTGCTGATGAGCGTGTAATCGCTTACATGCTTGAGCGTGACGAGTGTCAGGGCACTTACTTCTATCAGAAGTGGTATGGCATGAAGCCTACTACGCCAATCATTTCCGGTGGTATGAACGCTCTGCGTCTACCAGGATTCTTCGAGAACCTGGGCCACGGTAATGTGATCAACACTTGTGGTGGTGGTTCTTATGGCCACATCGACAGCCCTGCTGCCGGTGCGACCTCCCTGACCCAGGCATACGAGTGCTGGAAAACTGGTCAGGATCCGATCGAATATGCGAAGACCCATAACGAGTTCGCTCGTGCATTTGAGTCTTTCCCATTCGATGCGGACAAGATCTTCCCAGAGTGGCGTGAGAATCTGGGCGTACATAAGTAAGTTCAGACTAACCGTCGATAAAACAGAAAGGCCTCCACGTAAGTGGGGGCCTTTTTATTTGCGCCTTAAGTATGATTCTTCTACTGAAAGAGGCTGTATGGCGGGTGGCTACTTTAAAGGGTGAAAGCGAATCTTGTTGAGGCGAAAATATTCGAACTGTGCTTTTGGAAGCTGAAACGGCGTAGCAGCATGGATAGCGCGTACCAGTGAGTTGTCCATGAGTTCATTTCCCGAACTCTCAAGAATTTTGACGGAAACAACACTGCCGTTGGGAGCCAGTTCCATTTCAACGAGAGGGTCACTCACCTTTCCGCTACTGGCTGCGACCTTCCACTGCTCCTGAACAGCAGCCTGCATTAGGGCGATATAGCGCTCAATCTCGTTTCTGGAGAGTTGCTGGCCCATGAGGTTGGCAATGTCGGGGCGTGATGTTGAGGCCTGGCGTGTACTTTCTGCGCTTCGGTCAGTGGTTGATGCGACTGGTGCGAAGGGATCGAAGTTCCTGTCCGCTTTTTTCGTAGCCACTTTGGCTTTTGCTCTACTCACTGTTTTTTTCCGGGTTTTGGCTCTTTGCCTCTTTTCCAACTTCAGAACAGGTGGTTTTTTTGCTTCGATCTTTGTTTTCTTTACCGCTTTCGGCTTGGCAGACCTCTGTTTGGCTGGTCTGGCTTTGCGCCGTGCCTTCTGCTCAATGTTTGATAGCTGTTTTGCCGAGATCATCATTACTTCAATACGCTGAAGTGGCTCATCCTGCCTGTGGCTCTGCCAGTAGGTGATGACGACTGCTACAATAATAATGAGAAGGTGCAGAAGAAAGGCATAGAACAGGTCAATTCGAGAGAGATCTGCCGAAGGACTTTCGTGATGTAAGGGTTCTGCTTTAGCGGCGGGGTTCTGTAACAAGGCCCACTTTCCTGATTCCGGCACTTTCCAATAGGCTCATTACTTTTGCAACGTGCCCATAGGGTGTTTTTGTATCCCCACGAATAAATACAGGCAGGCCAGGTTTCTGCTGGCGCAGTGCCTTAATGCGTGGCGCCAGCTTCTTGATGTCGATGGCGCGCTTCTGAATGAATATTTTTCCATTTGCACGAATGGTGACAACAAGTGGTTCAATATTCTGCTGCATGGCAGGAGATTCGGCATCAGGCAGATCGATATTGACACCCTGAGTGAGCAGGGGAGCAGTAACCATAAAGATGATGAGTAGTACCAGCATCACATCGACCAGTGGCGTCACATTAATCTCGCCCATCGGCTCTGAGTCTTTACTCCATTTGCTTTGCCCTGCCCACATAGCTGTTTACTTCTTGATATGACGGGAGGTGATATTGAGGAACTCTGAGCTGAACTGTTCCATGTTGGCAGCCATGCCTTTTAGGTCTGCCGTGAACTTGTTGTAGGCGATGACAGCCGGAATGGCTGCGATCAACCCAAAGGCAGTTGCCACAAGTGCTTCGGCAATACCCGGCGCGACTGCGGTCAGGGACGTGTTTTTGGTGAGTGCAATGCTCTGGAAGGCGTTTACGATTCCCCAGACTGTGCCGAATAGTCCGATAAATGGTGAGGTGGAGCCGACAGTCGCTAGGAAGGCGAGGTGGCGTGAAAGCTTCTCCATTTCACGGGAGAAGGCGGCATCAAGTGCGCGCCGAACGCCATCCATGCCACCAGCAGCAACAATCTTGCCATCCTGCTGCTCATGGCTATCACGACTACGCACAAACTCATGGTAACCGGCCTGAAATATATTGGGCAGTGGTGAGTCAGGGTACTGCTTTGGTACGCTGGCAAGAATCGTATCCATATCGGTGCCGCTCCAGAAGTTGCGCAAAAAGAGCTCGGCTTCATCGCGGGTCTTCCGGTAAAGGCGCCACTTGTTGAAAATAACTGCCCAAGAGATAACCGAAAGCGCTATCAACAGCAGCAGCACAGCCTGGACAACGAAGCCAGCATTCAGAATAAGTGTAAGAATGGATAGATCCTGATTCATCAATTCTCCTTTGTGCTCAGGTGGTTTTGCAGCGCATTTACGACAGGTGCCGGAATGCGGTTCACTTTGCCATCTCTTGTGATGCAGGCAAGCCGGATATCACCACTTGTGAGTAGCAGATGATCTGATTCCCGATAGATCTTTTGCTCAAAAGTAATACGGGCGCCTTTCATCTGAGTTAGTTTACTCTCCACTGTTAGCAGCTCGTTAAAGCGGGCTGGTGTATGGTAAAGAAGGTTGGCCTCTGTGACAGCGAACATGACACCAAGCTTTTTCTCAATGGTGTCAAGCTCCAGCCCAGCACTGCGTAGGAACTCACTGCGCGCCCGCTCCATAAACTTTAGATAGTTGGCATAATAGACGACACCACCATGATCGGTATCTTCGTAATAGACTCGGACAGTTAGCGTTTCCGTATAATCTGTCATAGCAGTGTTTCCTGGCTGCTGCCTCCCGGCAGTTCGCGCTCAAGGTGTGCATATGCCAGCGGCGTGGCTGTGCGGCCTCGAGGTGTGCGGGCGATCATTCCTTCCTGAAGCAGGTAGGGCTCAAGCACATCTTCGATGGTGTCACGCTCTTCGGAAAGTGATGCAGCCAAAGTATCGAGGCCTACTGGGCCACCGCTGTACTTGTCGATGATGACCGATAGCAACCTCCGATCAAGGCGATCAAGGCCCAAGCGATCCACCTCAAGCCGCTTCAGAGATGCATCGGCTACGCCTTTATCGATAGAGCGATTGTGCTCTATCTCGGCGAAGTCACGAACACGACGCAGCAGGCGATTAGCAATACGTGGCGTGCCACGTGAGCGGCGTGCAATTTCAAGCGCGCCATCACTGCCAGTGTGAATATCAAGCAGCTTGGCAGATCGAGATACGATATGGGCCAACTCATCGTGTGAATAGAACTCCAGTCGTTCAATGACACCGAAGCGGTCACGTAGTGGATTAGTAAGAAGCCCAGCTCGGGTGGTGGCACCGATCAGCGTAAAGCGGGGAATATCCATTTTAATTGAGCGGGCGGCCGGCCCCTGACCAATCACAATATCGAGCTGGAAATCCTCCATAGCAGGATAAAGTATCTCTTCAACTTGTGGCGTTAACCTATGGATTTCATCGATAAAAAGCACATCGCCTTCTTCGATATTGGTAAGCATGGCAGCCAGATCACCGGCCCGCTCAATGACAGGTCCGGAGGTGGCACGAATATTCACGCCCATCTCATTGGCGATAATATTGGCCAGTGTGGTTTTGCCTAATCCTGGTGGGCCATAAAGAAGCACATGGTCGAGTGATTCACTGCGCGCCCTGGCCGCCTGAATATAGATTGTCAGGTTGTCACGGATCTTCTCCTGCCCAACATATTCATTGAGAACCTTAGGACGTAGTGCTGAATCCCAACTGTCGCCTGTGGAGGAGACTCCATCAATCAGTCGCTCTTCGGAATAGTTATCCATATTAGCCCAGTGCCTTCAGTGTGTTGCGGAACATGGTTTCAAAATCGGATGGCTCTACCTTCTTTATCGCGGCATCGATCTGTGCTGGCTTATAGCCAAGATTGAGCAGCGCCGAACGGACATCTTCATTGCTATTGCTAGGCAACACACCGCCACTGGTAGCGGCTATACCGAGTTTGCCCTGCAGCTCAAGAATAAGGCGCTGAGCGGTTTTCTTGCCGATACCAGGTGTGCGGGCGATGCTGGCATCGTCGCTGCTTTCAACCGCAGCAATAAGCTCTTCTGTAGACATGCCACTCATCAGATTCAGCGCCATGCGCGCACCGATGCCTGAGACTGTGGTTAGCTTGCGAAACAGCTTGCGCTCATCACTGTTGGCAAAACCAAACAGTGTGATTTGATCTTCGCGTACATGGGTATGGATCGAGAGCTCAGCTTTTTCACCCTGCTTCAATTTACAAAGAGTTTGCAGGCTGAGCGAGACCTCGTAGCCAATACCGCTACTCTCAACAATGACAGAGCCTGCCGGATCAAGTTCTCGAACGGTTCCTGATAGCCAGCCAATCATGCTGTTCTCACCATTTTCTGCATGGGGATATGATGCGCATGACAGATGGCTACGGCAAGGGCATCTGCTGCATCCTCGGGGCACGGCTCCGGAACCTTTAGCAGCATACGCACCATGTGACCTACCTGATCCTTTTCAGCGCGGCCAAAGCCAACCACAGCTTGCTTGACCTTGGTGGGGGAGTAAGGCGCAACACTTAGGTCATGATGCCGGCATGCGGCAACCAGTGCGCCACGTGCCTGCCCGAGCTTCAGAGCCGAGGCAGCATTTTTGGAGACAAAGACATCTTCAATCGCCGCAGTCTCAGGATGAAACTGTTGAATAATTTCCGAAAGGCCTGAAAAGAGGATGTGCAGGCGCTCATCAAACTCGCCCTTGCCGGTACGGACTATGGCGTGGTGCACATGGCGCATATGGTTGCCCTCCACATCAATGATGCCTACACCTGTTTTCTGTGACCCGGGGTCAACGCCGATGATTCTCATCCAGCTTCAACCACCAATCCGCTCCATCTCTACACTGGAGATATCGAAATTGGCATAGACATTTTGCACATCATCAAGCTCTTCAAGGCGTTCGATCAGACCCAGTAGCTTTTCAGCGCTATCACCCTCTACCTCAATACTGTTTTCAGGAACCCATGAGATTTCAGCCATTTGTGGCTCCAGCTCTGCACTCTCCAGCGCCTGTTGCAGATGCCCGAAATCAGCCGGTGTACAGCTCACCGTGGTGCAACCATTCTCGATATCATCTTCAACATCGTTGGCACCAGCCTCCAGAGCTGTTTCCATGAGCTGCTCTTCATCGACACTGCTACTATCAAATACAAATTGACCCTTCTGCTCAAACATCCAGCTGACACACCCAGACTCACCCATATTGCCTCCACCCTTATTAAAGGCGGAGCGCACCTCCGAAACGGTGCGGTTGCGATTGTCGGTCATGCAGTCCACCAGAATGGCTACACCGGCCTGTCCGTACCCTTCATAGCGAACCTCTTCAATACTATCTCCTTCACCGCCGCCAGCGCCGCGAGAGATGGCACGCTCAATGTTGTCCTTGGGCATATTGACGCCCTTGGCTGCTGTGATGGCTGCACGAAGGCGAGGGTTGGCATCGGGATCATCACCGCCGGAGCGTGCGGCAATGGTGATTTCTCGAATATAGCGGGTGAAAATCTTACCGCGCTTGGCATCCACTGCTGCCTTTTTGTGTTTGATACTGGACCATTTGTTATGCCCTGCCATGAAACCTCTGCCTCTCTGGTTGAATCTTGCGGAACCATAGCAGTAGAGAGGTGTGGCGTCATGAATATGAAGGTGGTTGACAGGCTCGGACTTTATTAGGGTTCTTCGCGTTCCGTCGAAAACAGTAGGAGTTGAACCTTGA
>CAZFCL010000035.1:0-10623 GCA_964517705.1 uncultured Zetaproteobacteria bacterium
GTCACCCAGCCACTTCCAGTATTGTTGATAAGACGCTTTTCGTTCCACACACCTATATGTCAATCAATACCCCTGAAGGTTTGACAGCCGGCATTGGTATTAATGCTCCGTTTGGTCTGGAGGTGGAGTGGCCCACCGGAGCAGCTTTTGCAGGTGGTGCTCAATATGGCCGACTTCAGGCGATTAACGTGAATCCCAATGTGGCTTTCAAATTAAGCGAGAATTTTGCTTTGGCGATCGGTGCGAACTACGTCAATATGTATAATGTTGATTTTAATGGCACTGCCTTGCGGCAGAATTTTAGTGGTGATGGCTGGGGATTTAATGCGGCACTGCTTTACAAGTCAGAGCAGTTTAGTTTTGGCGCTAGCTATCGCTCAAAAATAGAGATCAATGCAGGTGGGCAATCAACTCACACCGCCTCAGCCACAACTGCTAATAACAGTATTACCGTTACCATGCCTGATATGATTAATGTTGGAGTGGCTTTTTATCTGGCAGATGGTGTAACCATAAGCATAGATGCTGATCGGGTTAACTGGAGTGAGTTTGATCAGCTGGCTTTTGCCTATACCCCTGCCTTGGCTGGTGGTGCTTTGCCGTCTTTCACAGCGCCTGAGAACTGGAAGGCGACCTGGGCTTTTCGCGTAGGCAGTGAGTGGGAATATTCAGATGAGAAAAGAGTCCGGTTCGGCTACACCTACGCCCCAACACCCATCAAGGATGTTGACTTTACCCCGCTGCTTCCCGGTAACGATAGGCAGGCTGTGCATATAGGCTACGGGGTTGATCTGTCTGCTCAGGCAACGCTTGATTTTGCCTATATGTATATGTGGCTTAATGACCGTAATCAGACTCAGTCAACAGGCACTAACGTTGTAAGAAACGGCACATACACATCAGACATACACCTGGCTGCGGCATCGTTAACCTTTCACTTCTGAAATTTGTTATAGTTGTTATATTTTAGGTGGTTGAGGTCTATAAATTAAGATATTACTTAAGGAGCTCTCTAACCTTGTTGCTCCACTCACTGCTGGGATAATTATGCCGTAGTAGCAGAGATATCTGTCGGGCATCTTTTGGCAGACCCATTTTAGCGTACGTGGCTGCAAGGTAGTAGAGCGACTCTTCAATAGCTGAAGTAGTTTGGTGCTCTTTGACTACTTTCTGAAATCGCTTTGCAGCTGCAACATACTGGTCACGATCAAAGTAGAATTTTCCAACGATCAACTCATGCTCGGCAATGGAGTTATATAGCTTCTGAAGGCGAGCCTTGCCATCTTCGGCATATTTACTGCCCGGATGCTCTTTAAGTAGACGCTTGAACTCCTTAATCGCCAACTTATTGTATGTCTGGTCCTTTTCGGGATCGCCCTTCTGCATATAGTAACTCATGGCCAGTATATATTTGGCATAATCGACACTGGCATGTTTGGGATGGTGCTCGACAAAGCTGCTGCTCAATGTCTCTGAGAGAACATACTCCTGCCCTTTATAAGCGGAAAAAATGCGTAGGAGCTCACCTTTGGTTGCATAGCTGCTGTAGGGGAAGTCTGCACTGAACTTTTCAAGGTCAAATGTAGCAGCATTGTACTCCCCTTTACCGATTTTCTTCTTTGCTATTTCGTACTGCAGCTCTGCCTCGGTTGACTTTATGGCCTCGTCGGAGGCACAGCCAGCAAGCAGAGCAAGTGTTGAGATGATAGAGAGAGAGCCGAGCAGATGAATATTCATAGTTGCGGAGTTTACGACCTTGCAGGCAGCGCGACAACGCCCAAGTGGCGTCCGCTGTTAACCCCATCTCTGCGATAGGAATAATAGTGTTGAGGGTGACATGCAGTACAGGTATCGAAGCCCTCAATATACTCATTGTTCATGCCGCACTGCAATAGTTGTAAGCGATTGATGGCTTTAATGTCAGCGGTGACCTTTGCACCGTAACGAACATGTTTATCAGCACCTTCACAGCTTTTGGCAAGCTGTTTGGCTGTCTCTTTGCTAATAGTAAAGCAGCAGGGGGAAATGCAGGGGCCAAGGGAGGCAATGATATTTCTCGTGTCTGCTCCCAATGCATTCATCTCTTTTAGTGCATGGCTTACTACATTTACCGTGGTGCCTCGCCATCCGGCATGCACTGCGGCAATAATATTGGC
Organism: uncultured Zetaproteobacteria bacterium; assembly: GCA_964517705.1. Lineage (GTDB taxonomy): Bacteria > Pseudomonadota > Zetaproteobacteria > Mariprofundales > Mariprofundaceae > Mariprofundus. The sequence continues at coordinate 2,157 of CAZFCL010000035.1, forward strand.
TGCTGGGTCGGCGAGAAAGATCGGTAAACAGTCAGCGGTACGAACAGCTAGCGTTGAACCTGGCTCTTTGCTAATAAGTATGTCTGCCTCAACACTGTGCATATGGCCGGCACCGGAGGGCAGATGGTGATTGCTGCCATGAACCTGCTTTACCTGGTGTGGTGAGTCGGGAAGGTTTGCTGTTTCCTGGAGTATTTTAAGGTTTTCTTCGATATTCTGTTGCGAGTCACCAAGGTCAGGGCCGAAATTAAAGCTATCAAAGGGTGCCGGACTAACGCCACCCAGGCGCTGTGTGAACAGGCCGATGAGATTATGCTGTTCAAAGAGCTTGGAGCGAAGCAGGGATCCTTTAGCCACCATAATTCTGCTGTAGTGCGTGTGAGAGCTTCTGGAGATCATCAGGCAGCGGTGCAGTGAAGCGAAGCTGTTTGCCGGTCACAGGGTGAATAAATGCGAGGAGTTCAGCATGCAGTGCCTGTCTACTTAGTGAGTTGATTGCACTTCGTGTGGGTTCGGGAATATTGGAGCCAGGGTTGTAGCTCCGTCCGTAAACAGGGTCACCGAGGATCGGTAGCTTCTCGTGTGAGAGGTGAACACGAATCTGGTGTGTTCGCCCTGTATGCAGCTTTAATCGCAGTTGGCTAAAAGGGCCGTACATATACTCGACAGTGGCATCAGTCACTGCTTCGCGGCCACCACTGACCACAGCCATTTTCTGTCGATGTTGTGGGTGGCGAGCTATCGGAAGTTCAATTCGCTTGACTCGCCAGTTTGGCATGCCTCGGCACCATGCAATATACTGTCTATCGAGATTATGGCTGGCGAACATATCAGATAGTTTGCGATGGCTGTTTTCAGTTTTGGCGATCAGCAGGCTTCCTGATGTGCCTTTGTCCAACCTGTGTACGATGCCAGGTCGCTCTTTTCCATTGATGCCAGGCAGGTTTGGGCAGTGGTGGAGTAGGGCATGTACCAGTGTGCCCCGGTCATGTCCGTGTGAGGGGTGGACAACCATGCCCGCGGCCTTGTTGATGACGAGAAGGTGTTCATCCTCAAAGAGAATATCGAGTGGAATCTCTTCGGGAGTAAGCTCAAGGGGTTCGGTAGGGGGAAGCATGATGCTGAACTGCTCACCCTCGCGGATACGCCTGGAGGGCTGGAGCAGAGGAGCACCGCCACTATCAAGAATATCCCCATCCTTGATAAGCTGCTGAATATGGTTCCTACTGAGGCCGCTGGCTGATGCCAGAGCAGCATCCGCCCGCTTACCATCCTGCTCGCTGCTGACAGAGATGGTTATAGGATTAGAGGCCTCGGTGCTACTCACTCGCCCTTGGGAGCGCTCGCTTCAGGTTTGGGCTCCTGCGTTGTGGCAGGTTTTTTCTCTCCAGCTGCTGAAGAGTTGTCTGCCTCTTTCTCAGAGGGTTTGTCTTTCGGGTCACCTGCTGGCTTTCGCCGCCTCGGCCTTGGCCGCTTTTGCCCCTCTTTTTTATCAGTGTCTGGAGCTGCAGGGCCTTTTTCCGGGCCCCCACTTTCGGTTGCTTCTACTGCCTGATCCTGAGTGGTTACCTCACCCTCTTTCTTGGCATTAGGACGCCTACGGCGTCTACGGCGTCTACGGGGCTTCTCCTCAGAAGTGGCACTACCATCACTGCCAGTGCTGTTGGCGGGTGTCTCTTCGAAGTTTGATTGTGCTGCCTCTTTATGCTGTTTCGCTTCAGGGGTTTTCTGCACGTTCTGATCCGCACCGCTTTTCTCGGAGTTTTTAGCAGGGCGACGGCGATTTCGTCCACCACGGCGACGGCGATTTTTGGAGGCCTGTTGCTTTTGGCGCTTCTCCTCCTCTTCGGCTTCTTGCTGTAACTTCTCTTTGCGACTCTGGCCGGTGATCATGCCGATCAGTGTTTTCAGCGGACTCACCTTGTTTTGTTCCAACTCAGGTGCTGGTGTTGGGATGCCTACAACCGGTTTCACGGGCTTTAGCTTGCGACCGGAACGAGGCGGCTTAATGCGTTTGGTAGTATCCTCGAGCACCTCAACACGCTGTTGGTTATTCTCACTCCACTGACGTTCAATACGGTAGTGTGGAATATCGAGGTCGGGCCTGATCTGCAGGGTGATCTGAACCTCATATACCTCTTCAATCCGGGCAATATTACCCCGCTTGTTGTTCATCAGGTATTCACCAGTATCCGACGGCACCTGCACGATTAGCGTCGGTTTCTTACCTGCCTCTGCCCAATCCTCCATGCGGGTGAGCATCTGTAGCGCCATCGATTCAATAGTGCGGACAGAGCCGCGGCCTTGACAGCGCGGACACGGTTCAGTGGTGGATTCACGCACCGATGGGTGCAGGCGCTGACGGCTCATTTCGAGCAAGCCAAAACGTGAAATGCGTGCGAACTGAATACGAGCTTTGTCTCCCTTGCACGCCTTGCGTAGTACCTCTTCAACCTGCTGACTATGTTTGCGGCTTGCCATGTCGATGAAATCGATAACAACCAGACCACCAATATCACGAATGCGCAGCTGGCGGGCAATCTCCTCGGCTGCTTCCAGATTAATAGCAAGAGCAGTATCATCGATATGTTTGCCTTTGGTGGCACGAGCTGAGTTGATATCAATAGAGGTCAATGCTTCAGTGGGGTCCAGTACAATCGATCCACCTGAGGGGAGGCGAATTTCGCGCTCATGAATCTCTTCGCATTGCGACTCGACACCGTGATGACGGAACAGTGGCTTCTTGCCCCGGTATAGTTTTACCAGCTTTTCCTTGCCCGGCAGTACGGCATGCACAAACGCCTTGGTGCGGGTGTAGACCTCATGATTATCGACCCATATCTCCTGCACATCATCGGAGAAGTGGTCACGAATGGCGCGTGTGGCCAAGTCGCCATCAAGGTAGATCAGGGCAGGGGAAGGCGTGGTTTCACTCTTGATGCGAATCTCATCCCAGAGGCGGCGCAGGTAGTTATAGTCACGCTGTAGTGCCTCAAGGTTCTGATCTTTGCCGGCAGTGCGAATAATCAGCCCCATGCTTTCTGGAACTTCCAGTTGCGACAAAATCTCTTTCATTGAGCGCCGTTCGTCATCGGAAAGTTTACGAGAGATGCCGCCACGTGTGGTGTTTGGGCTGAGAACCAGATAGCGCCCAGCCAGTGAAATTTGTGTGGTAAGTGCGGCACCTTTATTGCCGCGCTCCTCTTTGACAACCTGAATCAGGATTTCCTGCTTTGGTTGTAGAATATTCTGAATTGAAAGGTCACGCGGATTGGCTGTTTTGTCGACACCATCTTTCCAGTAGTCGGGGTGTATTTCATTCAGCGGAAGGAAGCCCTGCCGAGCTGAACCGTATTCGACAAAAGCAGCCTGCAGGCTTGCTTCAACCTTGGTGACCTTACCCCTATAGATATTGCTTTTGGTGAGTGCTTTGCTGGCCGATTCAATGTCCAGCTCGTGTAAATATTCACCCTCAACAATGGCAACACGACTCTCTTCGTCGTGACTTGCATTGATGAGCATGAGTTTCTTTGGTGTAGTCACGCCATCATCCTCTTGGCGTTTGAGAGACTTCCTGGTTTCAGACCAATAAGGTCGGTTTACACAACTAGTGTTAAACCGGTTGAATAATCCAACTCCTTCAAGGGAAGAAACTCCCTTATCACTACAATCCTCGCGGACTATTCGGCCATATTCTTATGTCTGCTTCCTTCCTCATCTTCAGTTGGGGCGGGAAGCTTAAGTCTTTCAAACACATTTTATTTACTTATGCAGGCTCAACGTTGGCAAACAATCACGCATAATTTTGTACTTTCAGGTTACTTACGGAACTAAAACGACCCGCCATCTACTCTGTTGGAGGCTGGGATTTCCGAGTATAAATCACTACCATCGCCTGTATGTACTTCTGTTGCGTGATGCAGGAAAACACGGAGCTCGCTGCATAGCGGAGCGACTCTACATGAGAAAGGTGATTTGGCAAGAATAATGTCTGGAAAAATACACGAAAACGGCACCTTAACGGTTGATATTAATGAAGAAGGTAGTCGCCTTGATCGATTGCTTATCCGTGCTCTTGGTGAGTCTCGACGCTCGCTTATTTTGCGCCTGATTCGTAAGGGAAATGTGCGCGTGAACAGAAAACGTGCAAAGCCGGAGTTGCGTGTCGCTACAGGTGACACTGTCTTTCTTCCGCTCAGTTTACGTGAGCCAGAAGTAGAGAAGGGCTGTGAAATTTCACAGTCGATACTAAGAAGAGTAGCCGAGATTCCAGTTCTATTTGAGGACGAATGGCTACTGGCTGTCAATAAGCCCGCAGGTGTTGTGGTACACGGTGGCTCTGGCCATGAAGGGGGGCTTATTGAAGCTCTGAAAGAGGTGAGGGGGCTGCCTGACCTCAGACTTGCGCATCGCCTTGATCGCGATACTTCCGGCGTGCTTCTTATGGCAAAAAATCTCGAAGCACTGCGCCGATTGAGCGAGTCTTTCCGTGAACGTGAAATGCAGAAAACCTACTTTGCGTTGGTTATTGGCCACCCTTTTGCTCAAGCCGGATGTATGCGCTCAAAGCTTGTCAAAGGAGTGGTGCGTGGTGGTGAACGTATGGTGATTGACTCAGAAAAGGGAAGGGAATCAGTTACCGATTATCAGGTCATGATTGAATTCGCGAGAGATGGCTTTGATTATGCGATGGTGGCACTTAAGCCTCATAGTGGTCGCACCCATCAGCTACGTGTACAACTGCAAAATGAGGGGTACCCCATCCTTGGCGACAGTAAGTATGCTGAGAAAGAGCAGCTTACAAACTATAAATCACTCGGTGGGAAGGGGCTAATGTTACACGCATGGCGATTGCAGTTTGAACACCCTGTCAATGGAAAACCTCTAGAGCTTAGAGCAGCATGGCCAAAAAACTGGGGTCGGTTTTTGTAATTTGTAGCTTGGGCGCCAGTTAGTGGGCCTGTTGAATACCCGCTAGATACCAGGTTGGGTCATCCGAGTTTGGAGTGTGCCGAAATATCCAGGTTTCACTTACTTCAGCTGTCTTATCCTCCACTCCATCTCCAGTGTGGTCACTCATCTTTTCGCGCAGTACTCCCTTGTAGCCTACGGCCACCCACTCCATATCTGACTCAAGCCAGCTGTCCACAATTTCAGCATCTAGAGCCACCACCTCGGTGTGGTGATTGCTGTTTGGACTCATATCATGACCGATGCGCTCGGCAATTTCAGCTGTGCAGAATTTGCGAATATCCTCACTGTCGCCGGAGTCCCATGCCTTTTGCATGCGCAGGTATATCTCTTTTGCGGCAGAGGTGAAGTGTTTCTCATCCAGTGTAGGGCGAAGCGCTGAGCCGATAGGTTCACGCTCCTCCTCGAAGTTGAACTCCTCCTGCATAGGCTCTGGTTTAACCTCATGGGGCGGGGGATTACTGATCGAGGGTTCGATATATGAGGTACTCTCGTCATGGGGCGTATGCGAAGAGTGCCGCCTCTTATTGCGCTTGCGCATGAGGCGGAGGAGTAGAAAGGCAGCAGCAGCGATAATTAAGATATCAAAGAGCTTGATGCCCTCGAACGCACCACCGAAGAACATGGTGCCAAGCAGGCCTCCAAGCGCTAGCCCACCAACCACTCCCATCATGCCAGTGCGTGTTGAACCACGCTGACTGTTTGCAGCAGGTTGTTTTTGTGGTGAGATCGGCCGGGTTTGTGGGGTTTTATTGATTGTGCGCTGTTTGCCAAAGCTTGAGCCCATGCCAAAGCGTTTGGCCTCAGCTATATCTGCGCCCGTGATCGCAATGCCAAAGGCGGCGATTAGGCTAAATATCATTACTTTTCTCATATTATTTCCTCTTTATCCGCATATGCAGTCTGCGCAATATATGCCTGATAGGCTGCCTTACGTAAGCCACGATCCTCAATGGCAGAGACCTCTTGTGCGATTTTACGCTTCTCGGAGAAACTAAGTGGGCGCCCCTTGGGGTGTGGTGCTTCTGGTTTAATGCCGGCTTCTGGCTGTATGCGAGTACTGATTTTGTGGAGGTTGCTGATGCGTGCGTGTTTGAAGCACGCCTTGCGAATATCATCTCGTAGAAACCGAATCTGCTGCGCCATGATTGGGTGATCGACTGCCACCCAGAGGCAGAATCCATCATCAGCAATATGCTCAATCTGAATAGGTTCAGTACGTGCCGCCATCATGGGGCCTACGATGCTTGGCCATGCACGACGCAAGCGGGCGATGCCCATCAATTTGCTCAGCGACTCCTCCCCAAGTATCTCGGAGAGCCCTGCATGGATTCCTGTTAACTTGGAGCGCGAACGTTTATTGCGGAAGTTCAAGGTTACCTCTTCAAAAGGGGAGCTTCTTGCCGCCTAGAATATGTGTGTGGATGTGGAATACCTCCTGTCCACCACCCTCACGCACATTTAGCACGACGCGGTAGCCAGCATCCAGTTTAAGCTCTGTATCTGCAATATGGCGAACGCGATCCATCATCAGGCCGAGCAGGGCAATATCGTGCTCGGTGGCATCGGCAAGTGTCGGCAGGTGAAATTTTGGAATGACTAGCACATGTGTTGGAGCCTTTGGATGGATGTCATGAAAGGCGAGAAAGTCCTCATCTTCATACACTTTGTTGCAGGGAATATCACCCGCAGCGATCTTACAAAAGAGACAGTCATTCATAACCTTACCCCTGCTTTTTCACGAACTTGGTCAGAATAATGATCATCTGACCATCTATGCGGCCTTCGATCTGCCCAGGGTTATCCTGCACAAGGCGAATATTGCGTACAGCTGTACCACGTTTAGCTGTGATACTGGATCTTTTGATATCCAAATCCTTTATCAGTGAAACAGTGTTGCCTGCGTTAAGCTGTGCGCCATTACAATCGACATGCTTTATGGCATCACTATTACTGATGTCAGCCTCTGCCCATGTACGCACCTCATCTTCAAGGTACATCATATCAAGTAGATCCTGTGGCCACCCCTCACTTCTTAACTGATTCAATATGCGCCATACCATCACCTGCACAGCCGGTATTTGGCTCCACATGGAATCATTCAAACAGCGCCAGTGGTTGGTATCCATATCCGTTTTTTCAATCTGCTCACGGCACCTGTTGCAGGTAAGAATGCACTGATCTGCACTGCCATTGGATGGTGTGACTTCAAGTATATCCAAATTTTCTGCTGCGCCACATAATTCACATGCCGATTCGCTGCGTCTGTATAGCTCCTGCTCAATACTCATGATCGATATAACCTGCTCAGTGTAACGAAATTAGTCAGGGCGCTCGTGCAGCCCCAGCTGATAGGCTGCATGAAGAGACTCTTTTAGCCCATCTATAGCACCTATACCTTCGATACTCATATGCTCTGCAACAATGGCCTGGAAGGCATCGTCATGTTTGTTATTTTCCCAAGCGCGACTGAAGCCTTCGAAGTCGAAACGGTTTTCAGAGATGAAATCTTTTGCTACACCTTCCGCACTCTCGAATACAATCTCACCCATCATCATTACATCATATTCGTGTGAGTAGACATCTATTTGATTCTCATTGGCCAGGTGTCGATAGAGGCATGGTAGAGCACCCAGTTTAACCTGCTGATCTAGGTCAATGATGCAGGTGGGTTTAAATATTTCACCCCTGAAGGAGAAGGGGATGGTATAGGTGAGACTGTTTTTCATGCGATGAAGACTGCCGAAATGGGATCAGGAAGAACAGTCTGATGCGAAATAGTTGTTTCTGTAGCGCCTTTCCAGAACAAAGCATCCAAATGGGATTACAGAGGTAATGAAGCCAAAATTCCACACCGATTTGGACCATCCATATTTGCGACTAGCTATCTCCAGCAGCGGTAAATAAGCCAGCCACAGTACACCATGAATGGGCCCAGCGTATTTTACCAGATCGTAATCGAATCCGTATTTCGCCGGCATGGCGATAAAGAACAGCGCAATTAGCGACAGCCCTTCAATCATACTCATAATTCTAAAAGCTTTTAACATGGGGCGAACTGTAATGTCCCTATTGGTATTGTCTAACCAAGTTTTCTATAAGAGTCACGATCCATATCAATGATTTCGACCGTGATGACTGACGCTTGAATTTCCAATGGTGCCAAGCCGGAGAGAATCACCTCTGCAAGCCGCTTTTTATTATCCGCATCCCGGCCCGATTTTATGCGCGCCTGAATATGAATGTAAGGATCGCTTCCACCTGCGTTGGTGAAGCAGCGGAAAGGATAGGCCCGTGTTTTGATTTGGTTGGCCTTGAACAGACCGCTGTTTGCAATGGATTGATGGATTGTGAGCAATAGATCATCGACTGATTCATCATTTAACAGCTTTTCCTGGTATTCAACAATAATATGCGGCACTGACTCTTCCTCTCTTTATCTAACGCCAAGTTAACCGGCGGGTACACCACTGGTTGAATGAAGGTACGTAACGAC
>CAZFCL010000036.1:0-8382 GCA_964517705.1 uncultured Zetaproteobacteria bacterium
TTTCATCCTCCCTGGCCGGGGGTTTTTCAGCCTTGATTTGAGGCATGGAAAGCGCCATGCTCAACCTATGCTGAATGAATCTGAGTGGAGAAATCATGAGCCCTTTATGCAGCGTGCTATTGAGCTTGCCAGGTGCGGTATCGGTTCAACTCACCCTAACCCTCGTGTTGGCGCGGTGGTTGCCAGAGAGGGCAGGGTTATCGGTGAGGGTTGGCATGAATCTCCAGGCGAGCCACATGCCGAGGTGTTGGCCATCAAAAATGCAGGTGAAGCTGCAAGGGGCGCGACACTTTATGTGACGCTAGAGCCGTGTGCAGCACATGGGAGAACACCTCCCTGTACTGACCTCATTCATCAGGCTGGAATCAGACATGTTATCTACGCATCTTCTGATCCAAACCCGAACATGGCTGGTGGTGCGAAGGTGTTGTCAGCTTCCCATATCGCCGTGACAGGCGGTTTCATGCAGGCAGAGGCCGACCGGCTGAACCGTCCATTTTTTCACTATATCAAAACAGGATACCCCTGGGTGACGGCCAAAGCGGCCATCTCTCTGGATGGGAAGCTTGCCACACATAGTCAGCATTCGCAGTGGATTAGTGGGCCGGAGTCACGACTACATGCGCATGCACTGCGTGCGGAAGTGGATGCGATTGTTGTTGGTTCTGGCACGCTGCACTGGGATAATCCTTCATTGACGGTGCGTGGTGTTGAGGTGAGGGGAAATGCACCTATACGGGTTGCACTCTGTTTTGAGACACCACCCTATGATGCCAACTGTGAACTGTTGAAGTCTGATGTTCCGATCCGCTTTTATGTGCGAAGCCTTAATACGGATGCTGAGAAGTGGCGGCAGGCGGGTGTTCAGGTTGAGGAGATGGATTCACTTGATGCCATTCTCAGACACCTTGCCGGCGGTGGTTATCTGCATCTATTGCTGGAGGGTGGTGGCAGTGTGCATACCTCTTTTCTTGATGCGCAGCTTACCAATGAGCTTGTTCTCTACCAGGCGCCAATTCTGATTGGCGGGCGTGATGCCGTTTCGCTCTGGGGTGGCAGTGGGGTGAAGGCAGTTGACCAGGCACCTCATCTGGATGAAATTGAACGCAGTTATCTGGGAAGTGATGAGGTAGTTCGTGGTAGGGTTATTTACCCCGACTAGGGCCTGATATTCTCACAGTGAGATGAAGGAAGCTTCTTTCGACCTTCGCAACTTTCCTCTGTTATGGCCAGTGCTGTTCTGGGTGTTCGGCTTAGCACTGGCGCGCAGTGATGCGGTGCCGCTGCATCTGTCGATGATACTGTTGCTGTTGTTTGGCTCTCTACTGATTCTTCTTAGAAAATTTCAACTGGCACTTGTTCTCCTTCTTGCCACGGTTTGGGGTACGATCAGTCTGTTGCAGGATGCGAGCAACATAGCGGTAGATGAGAGCTGGATCTCCAAGAGTATTACGGTTTCGGCCAAGGTTGAGAAGGTGGAAAAGTCCAGCTCATCGAACCGGCTACTACTGACAGATATCCAGCGTAAAGATGGTGCCATCATAGGTGGTAAAGCACTCCTGTATCTCTATGGGAAAGGGAATGTGCTGCCTTTGGCAGGGCAGAAGATTGAATCGGTAGCTCGCTGGCGACTGCCGCGCAACTACCATAATCCTGGCGCATTCGATTATAAAGTCTGGTATTTTGATCGCTCCATTGCATTGGTTGGCAGTGCTCGAGGCACAGTTCACATCACCGATGAGCACCTCAGCTGGATGGAGTTGGCTAGAGGCCGTATTCGTAGTGCGATTGCCGCTTCCGGTGAGCAGGATGGTGTACTGTATGCGCTGTTGCTGGGCGAGCGAAATCAGGTTGAGGCATCGGCCAGCCGTCTCTTCTCTGTGACCGGAACAGCGCACCTTCTGGCCATCTCCGGTATGCATGTCGGCATGGCTGCAGCGTGGTTGTTTGCGCTTCTCTGGTGGATTTTGACGAGACGAGAGGCTTGGATTGTGCATCTTCCGGTTCGCAATATTGCATTAATTGGAAGTTTAACCGGGGCCATTGCTTATGCTGCACTGGCTGGTTGGCCGCTGCCTGCCATTCGTGCCACGCTGATGTTATCGGCTGGTGTGTTGGCCTGGCAACTTGCCTCAAGGCATGAGCCGCTTAATATTTTGCTGGCGGCTCTTGGGCTGATTCTGCTGTTTGATGTTTCGGCAATTGCATCTATCTCTCTCTGGCTCTCTTTTACGGCAACGGGCGCGCTGCTGCTATGGGGCAGGGCGCCTGAAAAGAAGAGAGAAACTTCGCTGCTCTGTCGGCTGCGTTTGGCAATCATGCTGCTTCTCTGGAGTTCACCCCTGGCAATGCTGGCGACATTGCCGATTGTTGTATCCACCTTTGGAACTCTTCCGATTTACGGGCTTCCCGCCAATCTGTTGATGGTGCCGTTTTATGGCCTGTTTGTGCTTCCTCTGGCCCTGCTCGGCGAGGTTGCAGCAGTGGTTGGAATGGACTCGGTTGCCACATGGTTGATGGGGCTCAGTGGATTCGGGGTGACGATAGGAGTGGAGCTGATCCATATGATTTCCACACTCCCTGCGGGAACACTTCATGCATCGAAGCCCCCTCTTTGGCTCTCACTGATTTATGCGGTAGGCATAGTGATTGCGGGGGCTCTCTGGCTGAAGGGAAAGGCGTGGAACGCGGTTGCCTGCACGGCACTGGTTTTGGGCGGGTATCTTGCCGCTATTCTGCATGAGTCAGACACATCCATACCAACCTGGGTGGTATGGGATGTAGGGCAGGGCGCTGCTTCCACACTACGACTGCCCGAAGGCGAGATTATTACCATTGATGTACCGGGATATGAGGGTAGTCGTTTCAACGGTGGCACAACAGTCAGTGCCGGATTGCGTGCGCTGGGAGTGCTACATACAGATGTGCTGGCCATTAGCCACGCACAGTTCGATCATCTTGGTGGAGCCAGATCACTGATGGAAGGGTTGAATGAGGTAGGTGAGTTATGGTTTCCCGATGTGCCATCTGTTCGTGAACATCGATATGTTCGTCAACTGATAAACTCTGATGGAGCAGAGATTCGCTGGCTCTCTCGTGGAGATAGTGTTGGAGGCAAGGGGTATGTGGCTGATGTGCTTTGGCCGCCGAAGGGGTATACACCGGGAAACAACAATAATAGTTCACTGGTTCTGAAAATTACTCTAAAGGGCGGTACAACATTGCTACTGCCTGGCGACATTGAGAAAGAGGTAGAGCGGAAGCTGTTGGCCGATATCGGGCCAGTTGATGCGATGTTGATGCCACATCATGGCAGCCGAAGCTCCAGCACAGATGCATTTGTGACAAAGCTCTCTCCAAGCCTGGCAATAGCACAGGCGGGATTGGATAACCGCTACGGGTTCCCCAAAGAGCAGGTTGTTGCACGTTATCAAAAAGCGGGCGCTACCATTGCCAATAGTGCAGAGGGTGCGGTTATGGTCGATCTTTCTGGGGTGCCGAGGCTTTTACAAAGAGCGGCCAAAAATCTTAGCCGTCGTGACTTGGCACTACAGTGGTGGCAGCAACAGGTTCGAACTGATGGTAATAAATAGCGGTGGGTGACTTATGCGCCTCTCCTCACCATAATTGCTGCAATTTTACAGGTAGCGTTTATTTGGAGGCTTAAGTGATTGATTTTATCCAGCAGGGCGGCATGGTCATGTATATTCTGCTTGCGGCATCCATTCTGTCGCTGACCATTATCTTTGAACGTGGCTGGAGCTTGCGCCGCTCTGTTGTTATTCCTCTGCAAGAGGTGAATAGAATCGAGACAGCGGTGAATTCCGGTGATGTAGATGCGGCAATACATGCGTGCCAGGATCATAACACGGCGATGAGCCGTATTCTCTGGGTGGCACTGGCCAACCGTGGTGTACGGCGCTCGGTGATGAAAGAGATTCTTGAGGAGTCAGGGCGCCAGGAAGTAGCACATATGGATCGTTTCATCGGTGTGCTGGGTGTGATTGCTGCGATAGCACCGCTTCTCGGCCTGCTTGGTACTGTAATTGGTATGATTGAAGTGTTTCAGCAAATTTCGTTGGTCGGTGTAGGAAAGGCTGATGTACTGGCTGGCGGTATCTCCAAAGCATTGAATACTACCGCATTTGGTCTCTCTATCGCCATCCCGTCGTTGGTTGCTTATCGTTATTATGAATCTCGCGTGGATCGCTTTGTGCTTGAGATCGAGCAGCATGCACTGCGCTTTGTAGAGCTACTAAAGGGTGAGCGTGCATGAAGCTTCGCCAGAAACAGCGGGCGGATTACCTGGTGGATATCACGCCACTGGTAGATGTCGTTTTTCTGATGCTGATCTTTTTTATGGTCTCAACCAGTTTTGATCTCTCATCAAGCTTGAAGCTTGATCTTCCAACCAGCAAAGCCACCCCTTCAGATCAGGAGTCCCAGCAGGTGACAGTCGCCATTGATGCCAAGGGCAAGCTCTATGTTCAAGATGAGGCAGTGGGCGATGCAAATTTACGCAAACGTATTCTTAATGTCTCCAAGGGTAACGCAACCATGCGCGTGGTACTCAGAGCCGATTCGGACGCACGTCACAAACGGGTGGTGTTTGTGCTCGATACACTGCGGGAGCTTGAGATGACCAAGGTCGGCATTGCCACCGTTGCGACCGATGAAGAGGGAGTGCGCTGATGCGCATTGTACAGAAATTTGGTGGGACTTCAGTCGGTTCACTGGAGCGGATTAGCAAAACAGCAGATATTGTTCAGGGTGAACTTGAACGCGGAAATCAGGTTGCCATTGTTGTGTCTGCCATGAGTGGTGAGACCAACCGTCTGCTTGCAATGGCCTCGGAAATCAGTGATTCACCTGCAACGCGTGAGCTGGATGCGCTGGTGGCAACTGGCGAACAGGTGAGTGCCGCATTGCTGGCGATGGAGCTGCAAAAGCGTGGCATCAAGGCGTATTCATTCAGTGGTGCGCAGGCCGGCATGAAAACAGATGGCTGTTTTGTACGGGCCCGTATTACGGATGTTCAGAGCAATCACCTGATTGAACATATGGAGCAACTTGAGGTGCCGGTTATCACGGGGTTTCAGGGTGTTGATGCCGAAGGTAACATCACAACGTTAGGCCGTGGTGGTTCGGATACATCCGCTGTGGCACTGGCGATTGCCGTGAAGGCCGATGTGTGCGACATCTATACCGATGTGGATGGCATCTACAGTACCGATCCACGTATCACCCCCAAGGCGCATAAGATGGAACGCATCTCCTATGAGGAGATGCTCGAATTCGCATCGCTTGGCGCCAAGGTATTGCAGACTCGCTCGGTAGAGCTGGCAATGCGCTACAAGATGCCGATTCATCTGCGCTCCAGCTTTGATCTGGTGCCAGGAACTGTAGTAACAGAAGAGGATGAGAAGATGGAGAGAGCAGCAATTTCAGGTGTGGCCTACAACCGTGATGAGGCGAAGGTCACCATCAAGGGTATTCCCGATCACCCGGGCATTGCCAGCAATGTATTTAGCCCTGTGGCAGATGCCGGCATCAATGTCGATGTGATTGTTCAGAATGTCAGTGAGAAAGGCCATACTGATATCACCTTTACTGTGCCGCGCAGTGACTATGAGCAGACCATGAAGATTATGTCTGGCATCAGAAAAGATGTGGATGCAAGTGACCTTACGGGCGATGATACAGTGGCCAAGGTGTCGGTCATTGGTGTGGGAATGCGCTCGCATACCGGTGTCGCGCGGAAGATGTTCCAGGTGCTAGCGGGTGAGGGTGTAAATATTCAGATGATTACCACCAGTGAGATCAAGATCACTGTTGTTGTGGAAGAGAAGTATGTTGAGCTGGCTGTGCGTGCACTGCACGGCGCATTTGGCTTGGATCGGGAGCCTGAGGCCTAGGCTTTCAAAGCCCCAGTTTGGGGTAGATTTACCGTCAGTTTTTCTTTGAGGTTGCCTTGGTGGGTGCTGTGCCTTTACGGAATGCCTCAAGTAGCAGGTTCTTACTCTCGGGCCCAGGTAAGAGCCCTGTTTTTGCATCAATGACAACCCACTCAACACCTTTTGGCGGGACAAAATCCTTAACAGCCCGACCTTGGTGGAATGCCTTCATCGCGCCTAGCCATGCCGGAAGTGCAGCGCGCGCACCGGTCTCGCGCCGACCCATCGGTGTTGGTATATCACGCCCTGTCCAGACGCCTGTAATAACCTGTGGTGTATAACCCATAAACCATGCATCGACCTGTTTGTTTGTGGTGCCGGTTTTGCCTGCCGCAGGGCGATTCAAGGCCCGTGCACGTCGTCCGGTTCCGCGCTCAACCACACCTTTCATCATATTGGTAATCAGAAAGCTATCTACAGGGCTGAGTGTTTGGTGCGCCGGGCGCATGGTCTTGCTGGCTGATATGGGTGGGTTCACATGGCATACCTGACAGCGGTTACCAGATACAGAGCGGTGCAGGGTGTTGCCGGTACGATCCTGCACCTGCTGTATGGAGACTGGCTCCCACCTCTGCCCCTGGCTGGCCATCACGCTATAGGTGTGGGTGAGTGCTTCGAGTGATACCTCTGTTACACCAAGGGCAAGTGCCAGCTGGGTAGGAAACTGTCTTCCCAGTGGGTATCCTTCCAGGTCATTCAGGAATCGTTTAACCCCAAGGTTTTGCAGCACTTTTATTGAAGCAAGGTTATGTGAGTGCTCCAGCGCATTGCGCATGGGTACCGGGCCGGAGAAGCGATTCTTATAGTTTTCCGGCCTCCAGAAATCGTCACGCTGCCTGCCACTGAAAACAACGGGCGTGTCCATCACAATAGAGGCAGGAGTGGAGCCGTTTGCCAATGCTGATGCGTAGAGCAGGGGCTTGAAGGCACTGCCTGGCTGACGTCGCGCCTGATGCACACGGTCAAAGCCGGCAATCTGATAGTCATAGCCGCCAACACGTGCCAACACAGTACCTTTTTCCAAGTCTATGGCGTAAAGAGCAGATTCAACCGATGGCTTCTGGGCAAGGCGAACACCACCTCTTTTTGTGCCTTGCAGACGAATCTCGTCACCTGTGACCCAGGTGCGTGGCCGCGCCTCCAGTTCAGCAAGTTCCTCTGGAGTTGCGCCCTCCTTTTCGTATCTCTTAAGTGATTTCCATCTCCATGAAGGTTTGCGCAGTGTCCACTGTGTTCTTCCGTCCTCGACAATAAGATCGCCACTCTCTTCTACCACCATGACCAGTGCAGGGATCAACTCATCTACCGCTGGCGCATCAGGCTCTCCCTCACGTGCTTCTCTCCAACTTTCCAGGAGATCCATCCATGTTTCGGGTGAGTGGTTGTCTGGGTAGCGATAGAATTGACGGTGTTCAATATCAAGTACATTACGGCGAACTGAGCGAATCGCAGCTTCCTGCATCTCAGGCTTAAAGGGGACAACAACTGTTAGCCCCTGCCTGCGCAAAGTCTTTAGCCCAAATTTGCTTGTCAGCTGGCGCAGCACCAGATCGGCGTAAGCATTATTGAGTTTGGGGGACTCCAGTCTGGCAACCTGGAGTGGCTCGTTTAGAGCAACTTCAACGTCGGACTCTTCTGCATAACTGCTGTCCCGCATCAACTTCAAGACCGTATTGCGGCGTTGCACCGCCTTTTCCGGGTTGATGTGTGGCGCATACCTTCCGGGCGCCTTCGGAAGCCCTGCAATGATCGCGCATTCAGCCAGTGTTAACTCATCAAGCGCCTTATGAAAATAGCGCCATGCTGCCGAGGCAACACCGTATGCGCCGCGCCCAAGGTAGATATGGTTCAGATAGAGATAGAGGATTTCATCCTTGGAAAAGGTGTCCTCAATGCGATATGCAAGGATCGCTTCGCGAATTTTGCGGGTGTATGAGCGTTCGGATGTGAGCAGGAAGTTTTTGGCAACCTGCTGTGTAATGGTTGAGCCTCCCTGCACCGTGTGTCCTGCCTTTAGGTTGGCCAGTGCTGCTGAAAAGATGCGAGCAGGGTTGATGCCTGGGTGGTCATAGAACTGCTGATCTTCTGCTGCCAGAAATGCCTTTTTGAGCTGATCGGGAATATCCTCAAAAGATGTCAGAATGCGGTGTTCATCGGCATATTCTGCGATTAGAGTTCCCTCTGTGTTATAGACCCGAGATACCAGTGCCGGCCGATAATCAGAGAGTGAGGATAGTTCAGGCAGGTTGCTGGAGAAATAGAAGTAGCCTGCCGTGATGGATACCACAGCGAATATACTCAAGGAGAGTGCGGTTTTTGCGATGATGGAGCGAGTGCGCATGAATGCCAATTCAAGCGGAAGCATGAAAGTCAGGCAAGCCGAAGTTCCGGTGGGTAGGGCTAAGTTCTCTAGCCAGCGTGGTTTTTC
>CAZFCL010000036.1:8392-9561 GCA_964517705.1 uncultured Zetaproteobacteria bacterium
TTGATGATTGTGATAGCCATTATCGGTATTTTGAGCTCGATTGCATCCCCTGCTTTCTCCAGCTGGCGGGAGAGAACAGCTGTCCGTAGTGCAGCAAACTCACTGCTATCTCATTTTAAACAGGCGCGGGTGATGTCAGTCGCAGAGAATCGCAGTGTGCGCATTACATTCACCTCAACCGGCTACACTTACGATGCCGATACAACTTCAGGTGGCACCTGCGATCAATGTCGCGAACAGGGGATGCCTCTTGATCAGTTTTCACAAAATATGACGGTGTCCCCCACAACAACACGGACACTCACCAGCCGGGGTACGGCCAATTCGGGTACGGTGACTCTGACTCTCGGAAGCACAAGCAGGGCGGTGACCCTGAATGTTATCGGCAGGGCGTATCTCCAATGATAAGCAAGATGGTTAAAAACACACATGGGTTTACCCTGATCGAGATCCTGATTGCGCTTGTGATTGTCTCTGTTGGTGTTTTAGCGCTAGGAGGCTTTGGCATTACAACACTGAATAGTGGCCAGGTATCACGCGAACGCTTGACCGCTATTCATCTGGCTGAGCAGGTGCTGGAGTATTGGCAGCAGGATGCCAATGACCGGCTGCCAGAGGTTGCCACGGACTGTGTGTTAACTGATGCGGCGGGTGTGGTTTCCTATCCTGCCACTAACAGCTGCACGCCCGCAGCTGGCGGAGTCGGGATTGAGTACACTATTGCGGCGGATATAGTCAGAGCAATAGGGCCACTCCCTTCTGACCTGAATAGTATGCAGAACTTCTCCCAACCAACCGGTTACACAAACACACCGGAGGTAAAGCTGGTTACGGTTTCGTGGAGCCATAAAGGGGAGAATCGCTCTGTATATCTTACACACGTGAGTGAGGTGAAGTAGGTTGTGCCATAGGGGTATTTGCTTGGTTGCGGTGAAGGCGAGCAGAGGTGAGCGGGGATTTACGCTGATTGAGCTAATGGTCAGTATGGTAATGGCACTTATTATTCTTGCCGGACTGGTATCGATGTTTGTTTTATTCAGTGGTGTGGAAAGGGGGGTTGCCTCCCGAACCGAGCGCATGACAGATCTCTATCTGGCATCTCAAATCATGCAAGCGGAGCTGCGGCAGTCGATTTCAACACCATCTGTTAGTGTGCTAGATGATCTTGC
>CAZFCL010000037.1:0-9442 GCA_964517705.1 uncultured Zetaproteobacteria bacterium
ACCCAGCAACTCAGCCGCCCCCTTACTGGGCTGGATCAAGCCGGCAATAAGGTTGAGCAGGGTGCTTTTTCCTGCCCCATTGGGGCCAACGATGCCGAGGAAGTGCCCCTGTTTTAGGTTCAAATTGATATCTTCAAGCACTGGCTTATTGGCAGGCCCTAAGCGGGTGTTGGTAAGGCGAAGGGTGGTGGTCACGGCTGCAGGGCGCCATTGATGCTATTTAGATTGGTATCCATGAGCTGCTTCCATGAGCTATTACAGTCACCCACTGCATTCAGAATGGCTTGGCGCGACTGTTTGCCCGCATGATTAGCAAGCCATATCAGTGAGCGGTTAATATGCCCTGCATCGTGTAGTAGTAGGGTGTTAGGGTGTTCTTTGAGTGCGGCAAGTGCCTCATCAAGCAGGTGAGGAGCATGCTCGTGGCCATGGTGCCCTGACTCTAGCACAGCAAGTATAGGGACATTCATCTCAACCATTCGCCGCTGCCATGCCGGGTGCTGCATGATCACCCCTGAAGTTTGCAGTGGCTGGAGTGTGTTGGCCCATGTTTGTTCAATCGATTTGGTGATTTCTACGGCCTCTTCGAGGTTGTTTAAGATGTGCTCCCTCTGTTCGGGTTGTAGAGTAATAAGTGCATTTGCAATGCGGGGGAGAGCTTTACGTACCTCAGCGGGGGAGAGCCAACCGTGATCACGCTCTGGCCAGAGATCGAGAGTGTTGGAGTGTGATGGCGGTAGTGGCCAGCCACCATCATCAAGTGAGGTTCTGATTAACAGGTCGGAGCTTTTTAGTGCTTCGATTTTGCGTGGCTGCAGCTGAAAGTGATGTGGGTCGGCGGCGGCAGGCAGCAGGCAGGTGATCTGTGCGCTCTTATCCAGCATGGCAACGATACCTGCCAGCGGTGGAAGTGTGACACTGATCGTCGTAGCTGCGGCAGCGGGTGGTGCAGTAAGCGGTAGGAAGAGAATCCCCAGCAGTAGAAGGTATATGTGCCTTGGTTTTCGCATGCGCCGAATGGTAACAGGTTATTGAAAAAGTCCATCCACGGATTTGCTGCAGCTTTACCTGTTAAGGCAGCGCAATTTCTTGATTAGCCATGGGGCGATTTACTAGAGTAGGGCAGATGGTTATAGGTTTTGCAGCGTGGTTGAGCAGTTCGGAAGTTTCCAGCCTGCCGAAAAAGGTTGCTGTGGGTTGGTCGGGCGGCGCTGATTCAACAGCATTGCTGCTTGCACTTAAAGAGGCTGGTCACACAGTTCAGGCGTGGCATGTGGATCACGGCTGGCGTGAAACATCTCGGCAGGAGTGTAAACTTCTTTCAGAGCAAGCAGCGGCGTGGGGAATCCCGTTCATTGCTAAGCGGTTAGAGCGTGAAACGCACGCGAACCGGGAGGCGGCGGCCAGAGAGGGTCGATTCAGCCAGTTTCAGGTGTGGGGTAGAGAGCACGGTATTACGACCCTATGTCTCGGACACCATCGCGATGATCAGGCGGAAACGGTGTGTATACGGTTGCTACAGGGCGCTGGAGTTGGCGGCTGTCGCGGCATTCAATATCAGCGAATCCGTGATGGGTTGAATATTGTACGGCCACTCCTGCATGTTTCGGGGAAAGAGTTGCGTACGATGCTTCAGAAGAATGGTGTTGCCTGGTTTGAAGATCCCAGCAACCAAGAGATGGATATCTGGCGTAACCGTATTCGCCATCAGCTTTTTCCGCGCATTGCGGATGAGGGTGTAGACCCCGTGCGGTTGTTTATGCGTTGGCAGAGGCAAGCAGAGAGGCTTGCAAAAGAGCTGGATGCTGGCGCTGATCAGGTTTTAAGAAACTGTGATCTGCCGGTTTCGGAAAAAGAGAAGAGTATAGTAGCACTACCATGGCGTCAGTGGGTCGAGAGCTCTCCACCGGTACGCGCGCGAGTGCTGCAGCGGATGATGGTTTCTCTACTTGGTGAGGGGGTAACACCTGGGCGCAGGCATATCATGCTTGTGGAGCAGTGGACAGGGCGTAGTGGCCGTGGCGGACTCGATCTCTCCCGTTGCAGGTTGCAGCGCAAGCAGGGGCAGTTGCATCTGCTGCCGGCAGTGCCAGTTTGTGCCAACAACCCCGTGTGATTTCAGCCTATTAGGGGTTGAATTGGGCTATATGAGCACCTATGAATAGGAGACGAGTTTAATCTTCTTTTCATGCAGAGATATAACGCTTGTGTGAAATAAGTTTTGGAAATAATCCGCAGAGTGATCTGAAAAGGGAATAAAGGCAGGTGGTATGAGTAAGAATTTAGTATTATGGCTGGTTATCGGCATTACGATGATGAGCCTGTTCAACATGTTTTCAACGCCGATGTCAAAGGCAGATAAGATGGCGTACTCAACCTTTGTTGAGAAGGTAGATAAAGGCATGGTTGAATCAGCTACGCTTAAAGACAATCAGGTCATTGGCCAGTATCGTGATACATCCGGTAAGCTGAAAAATTATGATGTCACTGTACCGATGAATGACACCACACTTTCACAGCGCCTGCTTGATCAACATGTTGTTGTGAATGTCAAAGAGAAGGATGAGGTGCCGTTTATTCTTTCGGTGCTGATCTCCTGGTTCCCGATGCTGCTTCTGATCGCAGTCTGGGTGTTCTTTATGCGGCAGATGCAGGGTGGTGGAAAAGGTGGCGCCATGGGGTTTGGCAAGAGCAAGGCCAAGCTTCTTAATGAGCATACAGCACGTGTTACTTTTGAAGATGTCGCCGGCTGTGATGAGGCGAAGCAAGAAGTGACAGAGGTGATCGAATTCTTGCGCGACCCTTCCAAGTTCACCCGCCTGGGTGGTAAGATACCTAAAGGCATGCTTCTGGTTGGCCCTCCGGGTACTGGTAAAACATTGCTGGCCCGTGCGATTGCGGGGGAGGCGGATGTGCCGTTCTTCTCTATCTCAGGCTCTGATTTTGTGGAGATGTTTGTGGGTGTCGGCGCTTCACGTGTTCGCGATATGTTCGAGCAGGCGAAGAAGCATGCACCGTGCATCATCTTCGTTGATGAGATTGATGCGATGGGTCGCCATCGTGGTGCCGGCATTGGCGGCGGTAACGATGAACGTGAGCAGACATTGAACCAGATGCTGGTTGAGATGGATGGCTTTGAGTCCAATGAAGGGGTGATTCTGGTGGCGGCGACCAACCGTCCTGATGTGCTTGATCCAGCACTATTGCGCCCTGGTCGGTTTGACCGCCAGGTGGTTGTGCCCCGCCCTGATCTTCTGGGTCGTGATCAGATTCTTAAAGTACATATGCGCAAGGTGCCACTGGCATCTGATGTGAACACCAAAGAGTTGGCGCGCGGAACACCAGGGTTTTCCGGTGCAGACCTGGCCAATTTGGTGAATGAGGCGGCATTGAACGCAGCACGTTTTGACCGTGATAAAGTGACTCGTGCTGATTTTGAAACGGCTAAAGATAAGGTGATGATGGGTGCGGAGCGTCGCTCCATGCTCATCTCTGACGAGCAGAAAGAGACAACGGCTTATCATGAGGCTGGCCATACGCTGGTCGCCAAATATCTGAAAAATGCTGATCCTGTACATAAGGTAAGCATCATTCCTCGTGGCCAGGCGCTGGGTATCACCATGCAGATGCCGGAAGAGGATAAGTTTAACCATGACAAAGGATATCTGCGCGACCAAATTGCCATCATGATGGGTGGCCGTCTTGGTGAAGAGCTGGTGCTGAATCAGATGACAACCGGTGCCTCTAATGACTTTGAGCGAGCCACACAGCTGGCGCGCAGCATGGTAACGCAGTGGGGGATGTCTGATGAGATGGGGCCGATGGTGTATGGTGAGCGTGAACATGAACCGTTCCTTGGCCGTGAAATCACCCGCCAGACCAACATTTCTGAAGAGACAGCGCGTAAGATTGACACTGTTGTACGCCAGTTGATCGAAGAGAACTACAATCGTGCCAAGGCGATCCTTGAAGAGCATATGGACCAGCTGCACCTTCTGGCCAAAGCGCTCATAAAGTATGAGACGCTGGACACAACAGATATTGACCGTGCCATGGAGGGCAAAGAGCCACTGCTGATTGGTGAGCCTCAGGAGCCTTCCGGAGCAAGTAAGGCTTCACCGGAGGAGCCGAGCGCCAAGGTTGATATCGGCAAAGAGGATGGAAAAGATAAGCCATCCGATGGTGAGGCAGGGCAGACGTCCTGATGCCTTCTCGCTGGCACCGTCCTGCCGATGATGATGCGTGGATTATGGGGGTGCTAAATTGCACCCCCGATTCATTTTCAGATGACGGTAATTTTGTGGATGTGGAGCAGGCGGTGGCGTATGGCCTGGAGATGGTTTCCGCTGGCGCCGCGATTATTGATGTTGGCGGCGAATCAACAAAGCCGGGGGCTAAATCTGTTTCACTTGAAGAGGAGATTGAGCGTGTCATCCCTGTTGTGTATGGCCTTGCAGCAGCTGGGTGTACGGTCTCCATCGATAGTATGAAGGGGGAAGTAATGCGACAGGCTGTTGATGCAGGGGCGGCCATGGTGAATGATGTCTCAGCGCTGACCTATGACCCTGAGAGTATAGGCGTGGTTGCTGATGGCGGTGTTGATGTATGCCTGATGCATATGCAGGGAGTACCCGAAACCATGCAACAGGCTCCCGCTTATACTGATGTGGTGGATGAGGTGTCCGGTTATTTCGAGGAGCGAGTAGAGGCGTGCCTTCAGGGCGGCATCTCGGAATCCTCCATTCTACTTGATCCCGGTATCGGTTTCGGAAAGCGCCTTGAGGATAACCTTGCTTTGATTAAGGCGACCGCCGATTTCAAGAGGCGATTCTCCATGCCGCTACTACTTGGACTCTCGCGCAAATCATTCATCGGCCAGCTGACGGGTAGCCCCGTTGGTGATCGAGAGGTTGAAACAGCAGTTGCCGATACTATTGGTATATCTCTGGGTGCTGATATAGTGCGAGTCCATGATGTTGCGCTACAGTCGCGGGCTGTGCATGTGGCATCCGCATTGAGCCAGTAAAGTAATAGAGGGTAGTGGTAAGAAGTGATGGATAATTGGCAATTTGGGCTGATTGATATACTGGATATTTCAGTTGTCGCCATTGTTGTTTACTTTTTTCTGAGCTTGATTCGGGGCACCCGTGCTGTTCAGATGCTGATTGGTATAGGTGTTGTTGTAATCACCTATCAACTGGCACGCAGTTTTGGCCTGTTTACCGTAGAGTGGATGTTTGGCCATTTTTTCTCCGCTTTCATGGTGATCCTTGTGGTTCTTTTCCAACAGGAGATTCGCCGAGCACTGATGCGTGTGGCAGCCAATCCACTGGTATTTGGTGAGGCGGCTTCGGATGAGGTGACCGAAGCACTGGTTGAATCAGCCTTTTCCCTGGTGCACCGTGGTTGGGGTGGCCTGCTTGTTATTGAGCGAGAGACGGGCCTACGGCACCTATTTGAGTCGGGTGTCGAACTGGATGCGCCACTCAGGCCTGACATGGTGCAGGCACTATTCTGTGCTGATGCTCCGATGCATGATGGCGCGGTAATTGTCCGCAAGGAGAGCGGCGGTGGCCGCATTGTCGCTGCTCGAGTGCTGTTACCACTGGCGCAGGCCAATGCCGTCGCAGGGAATTTCGGCACGCGACACAGGGCTGCGGTAGGTCTTTCCGAAGAGTCAGATGCACTGGTCGTTGTGATCTCTGAGGAGCGGGGCGAAGTACATCTGGTTGATAATGGGCAGATCAGCGCTCCTATGAGTCGTGCTGAACTGCACGAAGCGTTGAGTTTGGCTAACAGTGATCCAGAAGGCAGAGCATGATGGCGTCTCTTATGGGTATCCTCTCTCGCTATAGGCTTCAGCTTGGAGCGGTTACGATAGCTGTCGCCCTCTGGTTCCAGGTGCATGGTCAGGGTGAGGGGTCAGTTAGTTTTGATGTACCGCTTCAGCTTGAAGGGTTGCCCGCTGACATGGCGATTGTGAATGATCTTCCTGATCATGTGCGTATTACTGTGAAAGGGTTGCAGAGTAGGTTGCAGGGTATTCGCCAGCAGACATTGACCATGCCGTTGAATGTCTCCGATATTACAACGCCGGGTGTTGTGGTAAGAGCACTGCAGTTGAAAGAAGCTTCCATACCGGTTGGTCTACGGATCGAGAAGGTTCAGCCAGATCGCCTTGAACTGCAGGTGGATCGAATTGTTACCCGGTCGGTACCGTTACGCGCACACTTTGAACTATCTGCAGGCTGGCAGGCGCATTCCGTAACAATCAACCCATCCAAGGTTGACCTAGTAGGGCCAGAGGTGTGGCTGGACAGTCTGACTGGGGTTGAAACTACGCCGATCAGACCGGAGCTAAAGGGTGGCCCGTTTGGATTGAAGGCTGGGGTCGAAAGCCCATCCGGTAAGGCGATCAGAATGGTAAATAGCAAAATTGAGATTGATGTGAAAGGTGAGCTGCTCCAAACAGTACCGCCCAAAGCAGCTGGTAGTTTGGCTGGAGATAAGCAGTGAGGCGCTATTTTGGAACCGATGGTGTGCGTGGCACAGTAAATGTGTCACCCATGACGGCTGAATTCGCACTCAACCTGGGGCGTGCCGCCGGCCATGTCCTGACCCGACACCTGGGGCACAAGCCGCATATTTTAATCGGTAAAGATACGCGCCTTTCTGGTTATATGATTGAGTCTGCACTATGCGCCGGGCTAACGGCTCAGGGCATGAATGTGATGCTGGTGGGGCCAATTCCAACGCCTGCAGTGGCTTATCTTACTCGCAGCCTTAGGGCGGATGCCGGCGTCATGCTCTCTGCATCACATAATCCAGCTGGAGATAATGGGATCAAATTTTTTGGAGCTGATGGCTTCAAGCTGCCTGATGAGGTGGAAGTGGAGATAGAGGCATGCCTTGATGCGCTGCCACCTCTCCCGCCTGCACTGGAGATTGGTAAGGCAGTACGAATTGATGACGCACGTGGACGCTATGTTGAGTTTCTTAAATCTTCTTTGCCGACAGGATTGCGACTGGATGGCTTGAAGGTCATTGTCGATTGCGCCAATGGTGCTGCCTACGATGTTGCACCACATATTTTTGAGGAGCTGGGATGTGATGTGGTCACCATGTATGCCGAGCCGGATGGTTATAATATCAACCGTGAATGTGGCTCCACCTATCCGGAGCACATGGCGCGTCAAGTGATCGAAAGTGGTGCAGATGTAGGCCTGGCACTGGATGGTGACGCAGATCGCCTGATTGCCTGTGACAGCCGCGGTCAAATTATTGATGGTGATCGTGTGATTGCCATACTTGCCGAGCATGCGAATCGTCATGGCGCTTTAACTGGCGGTGGTGTTGTCACCACGTTGATGAGCAATATGGGGCTGGAGCGCTATCTGCAAGGGATGAGCTTGGAGATGTTTCGTGCCAATGTGGGCGATCGTTATGTGCTGGAGATGATGCGTGAAAAAGGGTGCAATATCGGTGGTGAACAGTCTGGGCATATGATTCTTCTCGACCACAGCACCACCGGAGACGGTTTAATGAGCGCGCTGCATCTGTTGGCTGCCATGAGTGAGCAGCAGAAGCCATTGTCGGAGCTTGCCCCTGGTATGGAGCTTTTTCCTCAGAAGCTATGGAACATCGTGATGGCTGAGCGCAAGGATGTGTTGGCGGATCCAGAGGTTCAGGTGCTGGTGAGTGAAGCTGAGAAAGCATTGGGGAGCAGTGGTCGTATCAATGTACGCATGTCTGGCACTGAGCCGAAGCTGCGTATTATGGTTGAGGCTGCAGATGAAGCGTTGATGCTGAATGTCGGCGAGTCGTTAACGCAGGCTATCAGTAGAAGGGTGTGCTAGCTCAAGTAGCTCTTAGGCGTGTCCAACCTGCTCCGAGAGTTGATTGCGATGGTCTATGCCCATGCAGCGAGCACCAAATGCCCATCGCTGATCTGGCGGCTCTTGAAAAACAATATGATGGCTTGCCGGTGCAATAAGCCAGTCATTGTTCGCTAATTCCTGCTCAAGCTGTCCGGCACTCCAACCGGCATAACCCAGAATAAACATGTAGTGCTCTGGTCCTTCACCTTTTGCCAGCTCTTCCAGAATATCGCGGGAAGAGGTGAGGTGCAGTTCATCTGATATCTGCATGGTTGATTCATAAATATGCCAACTATCGTGAAGTATAAATCCACGGAATGCATCAATAGGTCCGCCTTCAAACACATGAGGAGGAGCACCTTGGGTGGGTATGTGATGTGAAATATCCAGATCATCCAGCACATCATAGATAGAGATATCCTGCTGTCGGTTAATGATCAGGCCCATGCACCCTTCATTGTCGTGATGGCATACCAGCACCACAGCATCAGCAAAACTGGGGTCATGCAGGGAGGGGGTGGCGAGTAGTAGCTGGCCGGCGAGTTCACTAATTTGCACTTTCACCCCCTTGAGATTCAGGCGACATTTTCTTGGCCATCTTGATAGCAGCAATAAGGCTAGAAGAGGATACAGACTCACTGCCAACAAGATCAAGGGCAGTACCGTGATCGACACTGGTGCGAACAAATGGTAATCCAAGTGTGATATTTACGGCATCTCCAAAACTTAATGCTTTGATCGGAATCAGAGCCTGATCATGATAACAGCAGACAATGGCATCGAACTTTCTCCGGTTCGCTGCAGTAAAGAGGGTATCCGCTGGTAGTGGCCCTGAAACGGAGATTCCTTCCCTGCCTGCTAATTTGGCAGCGGGTACGAGCATGTCTATCTCCTCAGTGCCAAAATGTCCCTGCTCACCAGCATGAGGGTTAAGCCCACATAGCCCCAACTTGGGGTTGGGGATGCCAAATCGTTTCTTAAGGTCATCATGTACAATACGCAGGCAGTCAAGAGCTCCTTGAATTGAGATGGAGCTTGGCACCTCACTCAGTGCCATATGTGTCGTCAGCAGTGCGACTCGCAACTGCTCCGATGCCAGCATCATGACGAAGTCAGCCGTCTGATTTGCGGCCTGATTGCTGCAGCCCTTCCTCGCTCTGGAGAGATGGGCGAGAAATTCTGTATGCCCCGGAAACTGGAAACCTTGTGATTTTAGAATCGACTTCTCAATCGGCCCTGTCACGAGTGCAGCGGCCTGTTGGTTCAGGCATGCATGCGTAGCGGATTCAATACAGGCGATAACGCTTTTTGCTGCTGCTGCTGAAGGGGCACCTGCCACGATAGGCTCGGAAGCTTCACCGCCAAGTGGGTTCCAACAGTGCAGGTTTTTTTGTTGGAGCCTTTTTTTGTAGGCCTCATCAAGAGAAGAGTACTCTCTGATCTTTGGCATGAGAGCGATCTTTTGGGCGCGTTTTTCAAGCCACGCACGAGGTGCAACAACGATGCAGTTATGGAAAGCCTCGGGATCTATTGAAAAGGCTCGAAGAATACAGTCTGGGCCGATA
>CAZFCL010000038.1:0-9332 GCA_964517705.1 uncultured Zetaproteobacteria bacterium
ATCTGCCTGATGTGTCATTCATGCCTCCAGAAGTGCGGCCTCTATGCGCCCGAACTGTTACACTCAGTTTTCCTGCCTGGTTCGTCGCGGCCCGAAACTATAGCGAACTCACATCTTAGGGCATAGCGGTGATACGAAAAACCACTGCAGGACTACGGGTGAACTTTTACATACACTTGCCAGCATCATGCCGGTGACTCTTCCAACGCTGACTCAAAAAACCGCTGAACAGATGCAGCACACACCTGTGTCTGCCGCCTGTAATCGCTGGGCAGTGCTCAAAGCATCCGGCACCACCGTTCGCGATTACCTTCAGGGGCAAATTACGCAGGATATTAGGAATCTCTCTCCCGACCGTGCCATTCATACCGCTCTTCTCACACCGCAGGGCAAGGCAGTTTCCGAGCTCTATATTCTTGAAGGGCACTATGATGAGTTGCTTCTTCTCACCCCTGCCTCAAGAGCAACTGCCACAGTGGCACGGCTACGCCAGTTTGCACTCGGGCACGATCTTCGCATCGGTATGGTTGAGAGCCTCTCCATCTACTCAGTACAGGGCGAAAACAGCGCCGATGTTTTACACAACTTTACCATCACAGAACCCGATACAGCATGGCTTGCCACCAGCCGTAGTGAATCTGATGAGAGTTTTGCAGTGGCAGAGAATCCGCATGAGCTCTGGGTTATCAGTAGTAGAGAAAAGATAGATACAGTGATGAGCGGGCAATATGTCATGGATGAGAGTGAGCTTGAAGCACTACATATTATGCATGGGTTCATCGAATTCGGCAGAGATTGGAATGAGAAAACACATCCTCTCAATGCCAATCTGGCCGAATTTCATGGTGTCTCCTTCGACAAAGGCTGCTATGTCGGGCAAGAGATAACTGCCCGCATGAACTGGCGCGGCGGGGTGAAGAAGAAGCTCTACCGCATATCAATATCGGAAGCCCCAGAGAGTCTCCCCTGCCCGATTTTGAGTAGCACCAAAGTCGGTGAGTTAACATCTGCCGCCATCGACCATACAGGGCGCTGCTTCGGCATTGCCATGCTACCAATCGAGACTGCCGAATCGGCCACACCCCTGACACTCGGGAGTGGTGCAACAGTAAAAGTGCTCGAACCATGCCGTGCCAGATAGATGGGTGGTACCACCGGCAACCTGTTTTGATTAGGGTGCGGCTATGTCTGATCTCTCTGTAAATATTGCGTCCAAGCTGATTCGGCGTGAGTCGGTTACGCCCGATGATGGCGGCTGCCAGCCCTATATCGAATCACTGTTAGCGCCTCTCGGCTTTGTACGCACTTCGGTGGACGAAGGCGGCATCACCAACAGCATCTATACCCGAAAGGGAGAGCTGCCGGGCACACTCGCTTTTGCCGGGCACACCGATGTGGTGCCTTCAGGCCCTGTCGAAGAGTGGGCATTCGATCCATTCTCCGGTGAAGTGGTCAGTGGAATTCTTCAGGGGCGCGGCGCACAGGATATGAAGAGTGCAGTTGCCTGCTGGATTGCAGCAGTTGGCAAGCTCTGCAGTGAGTATACGCCTATTCCGACGATTCAGATATTGATCACCTCCGATGAGGAGGGTGATTCGATTGATGGCACTATTCGTATGGTTGAGAAGATGCAGGCAGAAGACTCACTGCCTGATGCATGTGTGGTTGGTGAACCATCATGCTCAGAGAGGGTTGGGGATACTATTCGCCGTGGCCGTCGCGGCGTGGTGCAGATCAAGGCAACATTCCACGGCAAGCAGGGCCACTCTGCCTATCCGCAGGATGCCGATAATGCCATTCACCATGCAGCGCCTGTGCTCGCAAAAACTGCAGGCATCGATTGGGGCGCTGCGGCGGAAGGTTTCCCGCCAACCAGTTGCCAGATCACCAATATCAATGGTGGTACAGGTGCAATGAATGTGATTGCCGGCACCTGTGAGGCGACGATTGATATCCGCTATAACCCCGCCAATAACTTTGATGACATCAAGGCTGCCATCGAAGCTGCATGCGAAGGGTGTGATGTAACGCTCGATTTTGACCACTCCGCTACTGCATTTTCCACAGCTGATGGCCCTTTCCTTGATCTGGTTTGTGGCAGCATCAAACAGGTGACTGGTATCGAAACCGTGCGTGACACAGGTGGCGGCACCTCTGATGGCCGTTTTCTGGCAGCAGCTGGAGTGCCGGTGGCAGAGATTGGCACCACCAACAGCACAATTCATCAGGTGAATGAGCAGGTAGATGTGAGTGAGCTGGAAGTGCTGACCGCGATCTACACCGACATTATTGAAAAGTTTGAGGTTGAATAAATATGAGTGAAAAGCTTGGTGCTGTGATGAATAAACCGGGGCGCTACCTGGAGACATTTGAGAATCCGAATCCGGAACGCGACTACCATGTGCGCATCGATTCGCCCGAGTTCACCTGCCTCTGCCCAAAAACCGGTCAGCCCGATTTTGCCGAGATCAAGCTCGATTATGTGCCCGATCAGCTCTGTGTCGAGCTGAAGTCGTTGAAGCTCTACTACTGGAGTTTCCGCGATGAGGGGCACTTCCATGAACAGGTCACCAACATGATCGCAAACGATCTGATTAAGCTGCTTGATCCTCGCTATCTCAAAGTGCAGGCCATCTTCAATGTGCGCGGCGGCACCTATACCACAGTTGAAGTAGAACACAGCAAATGACCACCCTCCCCTTCATCAAGATGGAGGCGCAGGGTAACGATTTCGTTGTCCTCAATGGTCTAAACACAGCACTGCCGGAAATCTCCGAAGTGTTTGTACGAACCATCTGCGAGCGTCGTTACGGCATTGGCTGCGATCAACTATTGGTGCTTCAACCAAGCGAGTCTGCCGATGCCATGCTATGCATCTTCAATAGTGATGGCTCCGAGGCTGCCAACTGTGGCAATGGCCTGCGCTGCATCGGTGAACTTCTGATATCTGAAACAGGCAGGGAGAGTGTTCTGATTCAACTTGCTGACCGCACAGTCAAAGCATCGCGTGGCGGCAATGGCATCTCTGTCGAAATGGGTGCTGCCTCTATCGAAGAAAAAACTGATGCGCATATTGATGTTAAGATTGGCAACAGGCACCGCGTTTTTTTTGAGGCGGTTGAAGCATTTCCATCCGATCTTAATGTCGAGATTGTCACCGGACAGATCGCCGATCATGTCTATATTGATATTATCGAACGCGGTGCAGGCCGTACCCCTGCTTGTGGCAGTGGTGCATGTGCAGTGGCAACCGCGATCTGGGCCGTGGATGGAAAAGAGCGTCCGCTTACAGTTGAAATGCCGGGTGGAAAAGTGACAGTTTCAGGCTCCAGCGAGAATGTCATTCTTGAAGGAGTGGTTAGAAAAACATTCGAAGGTCTGTTTTCTGTCGGCGGGTAAAACGGGGAATTGGGGCTTGCATCCAAACGCCTTTATCCCATAATCCGGCCTCCCAAAAGGGCGACGAAAGGCCAGGTAGCTCAGTCGGTAGAGCAGAGGACTGAAAATCCTCGTGTCGGGGGTTCGATTCCCTCCCTGGCCACCACTAACACCAAGGAGCTGCGAGAAATCGCAGCTCTTTTTTCTTATCTACATGCAACTATTGGACAGTTATAGCTCCAGTTTCTACAGTCCTTGGCTATGTCCGCCACCGAACTTCTATACAGCGCAGCACTGGAGCACCCGGCAAAACAGATACTGGCCATCAATGCGCATGCAGATGCGCAGCTTGCAGCGCTACAGGGCAGGACAGGCCAACTCGACCTGTGGCAACATTTTAAACCCGAACATGATGCCCTGAAGCGCATGGGGCTACATGTTGCAAACTCACTTCCAGACCCCGATCACCTTTATGACATGGTGCTACTGCTACCTTCAAAGAATAGACAGCAGACACTTGCGTGGATGGCTGCAGCAATGCAGCGGCTGACAGATAGCGGCACCCTTCTAGTTGCCTCTGCCAACGCACATGGTGCCAGAAGTTACGAAACATCACTGGAGAAACTGGCAGGAAACATTGCCTCCAGATCAAAATCCAAATGCCGTATCTTCTCCGCCAGAAAAACAGCCGATCTCGACTTAAAGCTTCTTGAACAGTGGGTAGAGGATGGCAAAGCGAGACATATTCAATCACATGGACTGGCCTCCCAACCAGGCCTATTTAGCTGGGATCGTGCAGATCACGGCTCCGAACTACTTCTACAGCAACTACCCGAACTATCCGGTATCGGTATGGATCTCTGCTGTGGCTACGGCCTGCTAGGTGAGTCTGTTCTTAGAAAGTCAGACAATATTGAAAAGCTCCACCTGATTGAGGCTGATTATCTGGCGCTCGAGTGTGCCAAAATCAACTGTGAAGCATGGGAGAGCAAGATCGAAACAGAGTGGCTGGATGCAGCCAGCGAAGCACTACCCGGAAACATGGAGTGGATCATCTGCAACCCGCCCTTTCATACTGGCCAGAAGCGTGATGTCGAGCTGGGGCAAAGGATCATTGAGAATGGCTGCCGTGCTCTGAAACCGGGTGGCACCATATATCTGGCAGCCAATCGAAAACTCCCCTATGAACAGTTGCTGAAATCGCTGCTCAAAACGACGCAAACAGTGATAGAGGCTGAAGGGTTTAAAGTGATAAGAGGTGTTCGATGAAGAAGGCAGAGCGGCTGGACAAGCTACTGGCCAATCTTGGCTACGGCGCCAGAAAGGATGTGCGCTACTGGATCAAGGAGGGCTGGATTACAGTTGATGGGAATCCGCCCACCTCCCCGGCGCAAAAAGTCTTGGCTGATCAGGTACTGCTTGAAGGTGAGCCATTGGATCACCCAGATGGTTTGACCATCATCTATCACAAACCACTCGGTACGGTCTGCTCTCGTAAGGAAAATGGACGACTAATCTATGCCGATTTTCCGGAACGCTGGATTGATAGAAAGCCGCCACTCTCAAGTGTAGGAAGGCTGGACCAAGAGACATCAGGGCTTCTGATTGTCACCGATGATGGGCAGCTCAACCACCAACTGACCAGCCCCAAGAAACATATCTCCAAGACCTATGCTGTTACATTGGATCGTCCGCTTGCAGGCAATGAGGCTGACATATTCGCCAGTGGAACATTGATGCTTGAGGGAGATGAGAAGCCATGCCTACCGGCGGAACTTACCGTGCATGGAGAAAGAGAGGCTTCTCTGGTGCTGCATGAGGGGCGCTATCACCAAGTGCGGCGTATGTTTGCTGCTGTGGGGAACCATGTCACCACCCTCACCCGCACCCATATCGGGAGGCTTGCAGTGAGTGCATGTAATCTTGCTGAAGGTGAGTATAAAGTCGTGACAGCAGATGAACTGCTTGAGCAAATTAAAGGGAACTAATCTGGAGAGGTGCGTTAAAAGGGCCTGTGTGCTGAAAAGTCTGCCAGCTCGGCGAGAAGCCCCCTGACCTCGCTCTGAGCATTCTCAGGTAGCTTCTGTTTGGCACGCTCAGCATAACTCTTAGCCTGCTGCATGGCATAGTCTGCGCCACCCTGCGCTGCCACACGTTCACGCACCCACTCGCGGTCACCATCTTCATAACAGCCGCGCTCGGCAATCTCCGCGACTCGATCTGAAAGCGCCTGATCGTGGCGCATGGCATGGATAAGTGGCAGGGTAATCTTGCCCTCCTCCAGATCGTGGCCAACCGGTTTGCCAGCAGTTTCAGCCTCAACCAGATAGTCGAGCGCATCATCCATCAACTGAAATGCAACACCAAGGCACATACCATACTCTGCAAGATCACGTACAACCTCGGAAGGTTGCCCGGCAACATAGGCTCCTACTTCGCTGGCAGCCTTGAACAACACAGCAGTTTTCCGCTCGATCACCTCGAGACACTCAGTTTCGCTCATCTCCAGATGAAAAGTACGCGACAATTGCAGCACTTCACCTTCGGCAAGGGCATTGGTGACATCACTCATCAGTTTCAACATGGCCATATCACCATCAACCACCATCATCTGAAATGCGCGGGAGAAGAGATAATCACCCACAAGCACGCTGGCCTGATTGCCCCAGACACCATTGGCAGAGGGATTGCCACGACGCTGATCGGATGAATCCACCACATCATCATGCAGCAGTGATGCAGTGTGAATAAACTCGACCACAACAGAGAGCGGAATATGGCGATCGCCTTTGTAGTCGAACAGGCGCGCTACCAGAAGAGAGAGAAGCGGGCGCAACCTTTTGCCACCGCTATTCACAATATAGTGGCCAATGGCCGGGATCATCATGATATCGGACTGCAGGTTCTCATGGATGCAGGTATTGACCTGTTCCATATCTGCCTTACAAAGGTTAACTGCACGTTCCAGTGGGGAAATGATTGCGTCACTCACGGGCTCTGCATCGTATGCTTGATGTTCGTGCCGTCAAGCCTGATGCGGGCTATGATGCGGCAATGGAAGTGATACTTGCCTCCCGCTCACCACGTCGCCTGCGTCTTTTACAGGCAGCGGGTCTTGCTGTTGAAGTCCGTCCATCGCATATCGATGAGACAGCACTTGCAGGTGAAAGTGTGGCCGACACAGTGCAGCGGCTATGCCTTGAGAAGGCGAGGGTCTGCGCATCACCTGGAAACACTCCGGTGATTGCTGCCGACACACTGGTCGCCATCCACGGCAGGGCGCTTGGACAGCCACGTGACCTAGCAGATGCCAAAGAGATGCTGACACAGCTCTCTGGCTATGAGCATCAGGTGCTAACTGCTGTATGTGTGCGTA
This sequence comes from uncultured Zetaproteobacteria bacterium, assembly GCA_964517705.1. Classification (GTDB taxonomy): domain Bacteria; phylum Pseudomonadota; class Zetaproteobacteria; order Mariprofundales; family Mariprofundaceae; genus Mariprofundus. The sequence continues at coordinate 6,755 of CAZFCL010000038.1, forward strand.
TGGGTGAGAAAACCCTGCATGAGTGCGTCCAGACTCGTGTGCAGTTCCGTGACATCAGCAGTGCGGAGATTGACACCTACCTGCAGCACAATGAGATACTGGATAAGGCTGGGAGTTATGCCATTCAGGGAGGTGCTGCCTCATTCATTGAGGCAATCGATGGTCCGCTTGATAACGTTATCGGTTTGCCGGTTGCCACAACCCTGCATATGATCGCGCAGCTGAAGGAGATGGCATGAGTGTAGAGCTGCTGGTCAATGTTGCTCCGTTTGAGACAAGAATCGCCCGCATTGAGAACAATCTGGCGGAAGAGATCTATATCGAGCGGGAGAGTGAGCGAGGGCTGAAAGGAAACATCTATAAAGGACGCGTTCAACGTGTGCTACCCGGTATTCAGGCCGCCTTTGTCGATATCGGCATAGAGAAGGCCGGTTTCCTCTATGCCGGTGATATTGCCACAGCAAGGCAGAGTGTTGATACACTGCCTGATGAGATAGAGAACGGTAACGGCTCGGATAGTGAAGGTGAAACTTCTGAAACCCGTTTTGCCCGCCGCACTGCACCAGCCATTGATGGGCTGATCAGGGATGGTCAGGAGCTGATGGTACAGGTATCCCGCGAGCCGATTGCATCCAAGGGAGCACGTCTGACAAGCCAGATCGGGCTGGCCGGGCGTTATCTTGTCTATCTCCCCCTTCTGGATCATATCGGCATTGCACGGCGCCTGGAGGATAAGCAGGAGCGCGATCGGCTCCTTACTATCGCTGAGTCAATCGCCCCGGAGCAGGGCGGGCTGATTATTCGTACAGTGGCCGAAGGGCATAATGAGGAAGAGATGCGGCAGGATCTGGCATTTCTCCTCAGACTCTGGGCCGATATTGAGAAGCGCTCCGGTAATTCGGCTCTAGGAACCATCATTCACAAAGAGCTAAACCTCTACCTTCGGGTGATGCGTGACTACGTTGATGGCGATGTTGAGAAGATTCATGTCGATTCGAAAGAGGCCTATGAAAGCATGAAGAAGTTTGCGCGTCGCTTCATGCCTGATGTTGCCAAAAAGCTCTACTACTACCCAGGGCAGCGGCCAATCTTTGATGTTTACGGTGTTGAAGAGGAGATTGATCGTGCCCTGCAACGCCGTGTATCACTGAAATCCGGTGGCTATATTGTAATTGATCAAACCGAGGCATTGATCGCCATTGATGTTAATTCAGGCTCATTTGTCGGCTCCCGCAATATGGAGGAGACCGGGTTCAAAACCAATCTCGAGGCCGTGCATGAGGTGGTCCACCAGCTGCGTCTGCGCAATCTTGGCGGCATTATTGTTGTCGACTTTATCGATATGGAAGAGGACGAGAACAAACAGCGACTGATGGAAGTGCTGGAAGAGACACTGAAACATGACAAAGCCAAGACGCACCTGATTCAACTTTCAGAGCTTGGACTGGTCGAGATGACCCGCAAGCGAACCAGAGACTCACTGGGGCGCACCCTGCTGCATGAGTGCTGCCGATGTCATGGGGTTGGCTCTGCCAAAAGCCCTACCACCATCTGCTACCAGCTTTTCCGGGAGATCGTTGCAGAGGCACGCGCCTACCCCTGTGAGAGGATGATGGTCATCGCACACCCGGATATCATTGAGCTGATGCTTGGAGAAGAGAGTGCAAATGTGGAGCAGCTAGAGAAGTTCCTCGGCAAAGAGATCACGCTGGAGAGCAATGAACAGTTTGCAACGGATCACTACGAAATCGTTCTACAGTAACCGCTCGACCTGCAGAACAACATGACCACACCCACGCTGCAGCCCGACCGTTCACCTCTACTACTCTATGTGCACATCCCCTACTGTGTTCATAAGTGCCACTACTGCGACTTTAACTCGCATACGCAGTCAATGCCGCCCTGGGAAGCCTATAGGAAGGCACTGCTCTCTGAACTGGGCAACTGGGCGGAGAATCCAATATTTACGAGCAGAAATCTCGCCTCCATATTCTTTGGCGGCGGCACACCCTCTCTTGCACCACCACAATTGATAGCTGACGTGATTCACTCTGCCGAAAAGCTATTCGGATTCGAAAAGAACATTGAGATCACGCTTGAAGCCAACCCCGGCACTATTGATGCTGATCACTTTTCTGGCTTTCGTCAGGCAGGGGTGAATCGCCTCTCAATCGGTGTGCAGAGCCTGCATGATCAGGAGCTGAAATGGCTGGGGCGCATTCATGACAGCAGGCAAGCCACTGCCGCTTTTGATATGGCCAGAGAGGCAGGATTCGATAACATCAATCTCGATCTGATTTATGGCCTGCCGAATCAACCATTAGATCTATGGCTGGACTCCCTGAAGAGAGCTGTCGCCCTTGGCAGCGAACACCTCTCCTGCTATCAGCTCACTGTCGAGCCACATACAAAGCTCGCAGCAAGCCATGCCAAGGAACCTCTTCCTCTTCCAGCTGATGAACTCGCCCTGAGCATGTTTTCGGAGACACGCAGCCGACTACAGGCCTTAGGCTTCGAAGCCTATGAGATATCCAACTTCGCCCGACCCGGTTTGAAATGCCGTCATAATGACGGTTAC
>CAZFCL010000039.1:0-8794 GCA_964517705.1 uncultured Zetaproteobacteria bacterium
GGCCACCTTTCTCAAGTTGCTTGCATCTGCGCGCGATATTTCACGGGTTCCGGTCATGATTGATTCATACAAGTGGGATATTATCGAAGCGGGCCTGAAGTGTATTCAGGGCAAAGGTGTTGTGAACTCCATCTCACTCAAAGAGGGTAAAGATGCCTTTGTTCACCATGCGAAGCTGCTAGCCAAATATGGTGCTGCAGTTGTAGTAATGGCATTTGATGAGACAGGTCAGGCGGATACCTATACACGTAAGACCGAGATTTGTGAACGCAGCTACCGTATCTTGGTCGATGAGTGTGGCTTTCCTCCGCAGGATATTATCTTCGACCCTAATATCTTCGCTATCGCTACAGGTATCGAAGAGCATAACAACTACGCTGTTGATTTCATTGAAGCAACGGGCTGGATCAAAAAGAACCTGCCGCATGCCATGGTATCCGGCGGTGTATCCAATGTATCATTCTCTTTCCGTGGGAATAACCCGGTACGTGAAGCGATTCACTCCGTATTCCTCTATCACGCCATCAAGCAGGGCATGGACATGGGCATCGTTAATGCTGGCATGCTTGAAGTATATGAGGAGCTTCCAAAAGAGCTGAAGAGCGCTGTCGAAGGTGTGGTGCTGAATCGCGATACAAAGTCGACAGATCACCTGCTCTCGATTGCAGATAACTATCGCGGTGATGGCACTGTTGCCAAAAAGTCTGATGAGGAGTGGCGAGCGCTTCCTGTTGCCAAGCGTCTTGAGCATGCACTGGTCAAGGGCATCGATACCTTTGTTGATGCGGATACCGAAGAGGCGCGTCAATATTTTTCCACTCCGATCGAAGTGATTGAAGGCCCATTGATGGATGGTATGAATGTTGTCGGTGATCTCTTCGGTGATGGTAAGATGTTCCTACCGCAGGTGGTGAAGTCGGCACGCGTCATGAAGAAAGCCGTCGCCTATTTGATGCCATTTATTGAGGCAGAAAAATCGGGTAAAAATTCATCTAACGGTAAAGTGTTGATGGCGACTGTAAAAGGCGATGTTCACGATATCGGCAAGAATATTGTCGGTGTTGTATTGCAATGTAACAACTTCGAAGTGGTCGATCTCGGTGTGATGGTGCCCGCTGCTACAATTCTTGAAAAAGCAAAAGAGCACAGCGTCGACATGATCGGACTCTCAGGCCTGATTACACCATCGCTGGATGAGATGGTACACCTAGCCAAAGAGATGAAGCGGCTCGGCTTTACAACACCGATCATGCTTGGCGGGGCAACCACCTCCAAAGCCCATACGGCTGTGAAAATCATGCCTGAGTATGATGAACCAATCATCTGGGTAAAAGATGCCTCACGTGCTGTTGGTGTGGCTCAGAGCCTAATCTCTACAACTCAGCGCAACATGTTTGTGCAAAAGACCCGTGAAGAGTACGAAGCAGTTCGTGGCCGCTATCTGGGTCGTCAGAATCAGGCTGAGTGGCTCTCGCTAGATGATGCACGTGCGAATCGTGCAACGGTTGACTCCCCTGCCCCCGAACCAAAACAGAGTGGCCTGCAGGTGTTGAAGAGCATCAATGTGGCAGAGCTACGAGACTATATCGATTGGACACCATTCTTCTCTGCCTGGGAATTAAATGGTGCATATCCACGCATTCTCAGTGATCCACATAAGGGCAAAGAGGCACAGAAACTATTCGATGAGGCGCAGGTATGGCTTGGGCGCATTATTGATGAGAGGTGGTTTGAAGCACGGGCCATTTTTGGACTCTTTCCGGCAGCATCTGATGGGAGTGACAGTATCGTTGTTTATAGTGATAAGAGCCGCTCAGAAGAGAGAGTTCGCCTTCACTTCCTACGTCAACAGCAGGACAAGAAGGACAGTCGCGCCAACCTCTCTCTTGTCGATTTCATAGCAAGCAAGAACGATCATATCGGTGCCTTTGCCTGCGCTATCTTCGGTGCTGATGAGAAGGCTAGCGAGTTTGAATCAAAACATGACGACTATGCTGCGATTATGGTGAAAGTGCTTGCAGATCGGCTTGCAGAGGCGTTGGCCGAGAAGTTGCATCGTGATGTACGTACAGATTACTGGGGATATGCAAGTGATGAAAAGCTTTCGCCGGATGAACTGACCAAAGAAAAGTATCAGGGTATTCGTCCTGCTGCCGGTTACCCGGCTTGTCCAGAACACACCGAAAAAGGCACGCTCTGGCAGCTTCTTGATGTCGAAAGTCGTATTGGCATGGGTTTGACGGAGTCTTTTGCCATGACACCTGGCGCTGCTGTGTCAGGCCTCTATTTTGCCAGCTCCAAGGCGCACTACTTTACTGTGGGCAAAATCAATCGCGATCAGGTTGAGGATTACGCCAAACGTAAAGGTATGAGTATTGAAGAAGCCGAGAAATGGCTGGCGCCGAACCTAGGCTACTAACGAATCACTCTTTATCCTGGATAGAATCATTTGCGGCACTTGCTACCAGCTCCTTGGATAACTCCTTCTTTGTTTTTCCAGCCAGCTTGCCCAACTCGTGGATCTGATTGATGACATTGCCATGCCCTGACTTAATACGGTTGTGCGCTGTCTCATATGAGGTTTGAGCCTGGTTAAGGCGCTGTCCCACCTCTTCAAAGGCCGCGACAAAATCAACGACTTTATCGTGTAATTTACCAGCGCGATCAATTAGTTTTTTAACATTATCGCTCTGTCGCTCATGTCGCCAGAGCTGCTCAACCAGCTTCAGTGTTGTATAGAGTGTTGAAGGTGTCACAACTGCCACACGCTGCTCAAAAGCGGTCTCAAAAACAGTCTGGTCATTTTCAATAGCCATGAGATATGCCCCTTCAATAGGCAGGAACATTAATACATAGTCTGGGGTGTTCACGTTGGGTAGATGATCATAGCGCTTGGATGAGAGCGCCTTAATATGCTCTTTCAAGCTACGCAGGTGTGAATTGATCGCGGCCTTTCTGCTCGCCTCATCCTCTGCTGAAACAGCATGTTCATAGTCGGTGAGTGAAACCTTGGAGTCGATAATGATCTGCTTGTTGCCCGGCATATAAATGACCACATCTGGCCTGAACCTTTGCCCTTTCTCATCAGTAAAAGATTGCTCCCGTACAAACTCACGGCCCTCACGAAGACCCGAGCTCTCCAGCAAGCGCTCAAGGATCATTTCACCCCAGTTGCCCTGTGCCTTACTTTCACCCTTGAGTGCCTGCGTAAGGCTTACCGCCTCCTCACTCATTTGGCGGTTTAACTTTTCCAGTTGTGAAAGATGCTCTCGCAGGCTGGCGCGATCTTTGGAGTCATGAAGATGAACCTCATCAACACGCTTTCGGAAATCCCCCAGCTGCTCTCGCATCGGCTTGAGAACTTCGTCAAGGCTGGCGCGGTTCTGCTCAGAGAAACTCTTGCCTCTCTCTTCAAATATCTGGGTAGCCAACAGTTTGAACTCTGCAGATAACTTCCCTTTTGCATCTTCAAGCAGGGCTAGTTTTTCATCAAATGAACGGCGCTCACTATCGAGTGTGGCTTGTAGCTTGGCTGCGTTGATGCGGGACCTGAACCAGCCTAAAGTGCCTCCGATAGCAACACCTATCACGAGACCAGTCAGCAGGTTCAGATCAGGGCTCATTGGCTTTTCAGGAGGCCTGCGACAGAGTCCAGTGCTGCTTTTAGTTTATCAGGCTCGCTGCCGCCAGCCATTGCCATATCAGGCTTGCCACCACCTTTACCGCCACAAAGTGTTGCCACTTCACGAACGATGTTTCCAGCATGGTATTGACCGACAAGATCAGCAGTGACGCCGGAAACCAACTGTACCTTAGGGCCATTTTTCATACCGAAGACAAGTATGCCTGATTTCAGCTTGGCTTTGGCCTTATCCATAAAATCACGCATATCTTTTATGCCGGAGACTTCAGTGGCAAGCAGCTTGACACCATTTACATCGACTGCAGATGCGATCAAATCGTCCAGCAACCCTGTTGCCTGCTTGGCACGCAGGCTAGAGAGTTCCCTTTCACTCTCTTTTAGCTTGCTCTGCAGTGCTCCCACAGCATCAACCACTTCGAATGGGCGTACTTTTGCCAGCCCAGCTGCCTCATCAAGCACGTTAATGTCTGCAACAAAGCTCTGGTAAGCTGCAGGCCCGGTCACTGCCTCAATGCGCCGTACACCAGCTGCAATGCCAGTTTCAGAAACAATGCGGAAAAGGCCAATATCACCAGTTCGGCCAACATGAGTACCCCCACAAAGCTCTGTGGAGAAGCCTGCAGAGACCACGCGCACCTCATCGCCATATTTCTCACCAAACAGCGCCATCGCACCCGAGGCAATCGCCTCATCCTGCGTCATCAAGCTTGTTTCGACCGCATCATTGGCCCAGATTGCACCGTTTACTTTTTCCTCTATATCCTGAAGTTCTTCCTTAGAAATAGGCTGGAAATGATTGAAATCAAAGCGTAATCTATCTGATCTAACAAGTGATCCAGCCTGCTTTACGTGGTCGCCCAAGGTATCACGCAAAACTGTATGCATAAGATGGGTTGCGGTGTGATTACGGCGAATTTCTGCACGACGCTCGCCATCAACGAAGAGCTCTACGATGTCTTTCAGGCTGATTGTACCGCTATTAACCCTACCGATATGTACAAACAGGTCGGAAAGCATCTTTTTTGTGTCAGAGACTTCAAACTGACTATCACCAAGCTTGATGGTGCCGGTATCCCCAACCTGTCCGCCTGACTCACCATAAAACGGTGTCTGATTTGTTATCAGCCATGCTTCATCACCCTCTTTTAACGATGTAACAGCTTCACCGTCTTTGATGAGCCCGGTAACAATCCCTTCAGCATCAAGCGTGGTATAGCCCAGAAACTCACTTGGTCCGTGCACTTCACGTAGTTCAAACAGCGCTTTCGGCAAACTTGCCTCACCACTTCCACCCCAAGCTGCCCGTGCGCGTGTACGCTGCTGCTCCATACATGCCTCAAAACCACTCATATCAAGGCTTATGTTGCGCCCTTTGAGGATATCGGCTGTTAAATCGGTCGGAAACCCGTAAGTGTCATAAAGCGTAAACAGAGTCTGGCCCGGGATCATGCCTCCCTCACCTGCCTCCCTCACGGCTTGCTCAACCAGCTTCAACCCTTTATCGAGGGTTTTGATAAAGCGCTCCTCTTCAATACGGATAACTTGTTCGATATTGGCCTGAGCCTCACGAAGCTCAGTAAAGTGGCTGCCCATCTCGGCCACAAGTACATCAACGAGCTTATAGATAAAGGCTTCCTGCATACCAAGTAGGCGCCCATGTCGGCATGCACGGCGTAAAATACGGCGCAGTACAAAACCACGACCCTCATTGCTCGGCAACACGCCGTCAGCAAGTAGAAAGGCTACCGAACGCAGGTGATCGGCCAACACGCGTAGAGAGACATCGCTATTGCTATCATTTCCGAACTGAGTGCCGGTTACATGGCAAGCTGCCGCAATAAGGTTTTTGAATAGGTCTATATCATAGTTGTTATGCACGCCCTGCATCACTGCAGCGACGCGCTCCAGCCCCATGCCTGTATCAACAGAAGGGCTTGGGAGTGGTGTGAGGTCACCATTTTCATCACGATTGTACTGCATGAATACGAGATTCCATATCTCAACAAAGCGGTCACCATCCTCTTCCGCTGTTCCCGGAGGGCCTCCCCAGACACCATCACCGTGATCAAAGAATATTTCCGAACATGGGCCGCACGGGCCGGTGTCACCCATCGACCAGAAGTTATCCTTGGCACCAATACGGGCGATTTTGTCGGCTGAAACACCAATCTCCCTTACCCAGATATCGTAAGCTTCATCGTCTTCTTCAAAAACGGTTACAAACAGCTGCTTGGGATCAAGCCCTAAATCAACAGTCAAGAACTCCCACGCATAGCGGATTGCATCGTGTTTAAAGTAGTCGCCAAAGGAGAAGTTACCCAACATCTCAAAAAAGGTGTGATGACGAGCAGTGTGACCAACATTTTCCAGGTCATTGTGCTTGCCTCCGGCGCGTACACACTTCTGGCTTGATGTTGCTGTCACATAAGAGCGCTGTTCATCACCAAGAAAAACATGCTTGAATTGCACCATGCCAGCATTGGTAAACATCAGTGTTGGGTCACCTTGCGGCACCAGTGAGCTTGAGGCCACCACCTCATGGTCGTGACGTGCGAAATAGTCGAGAAATTTTTGTCGAATCTCGGATGTCTTCACCGAAAGCCCTCCATCTTCAGTTACCGCTCTTTTAACACGCGCAGAATCGTAGCACTGTTATACCCCTTATTCCGCAAAAAACGGGCCTGACGCTGCCATACCCGTTCATCCTCAAACCTCAATTTGCCTGGATCGCGCTGCTCAAGCAGTTGTTTGCAAGCGTCACTCTCATCAAACGCATCTTTCACGCCCACCATCACTACATCTAACACGCGATGGTCGACACCCTTTTGTTGTGCCTTTTTCTCTGCCAGCCATGGCGACTCGCCCCTATTGATACGCGAACGCAGGTAGATTTCGGCAAAGCGCTCTTCGCTCAGGTAGTTATCTAGCTTAAGCTGCTCAATCACACTGGCTATTAAACTCTGCTCATAGCCACGCTGAATGAGCTTATTACGCATCTCGGCTGTACAGTACTCTCTACGTGCCAGCAACCGAACAGCATAACCAAATGCTGCCAGCTCCTCCTTATTCAGAGGCGGCTACCTTTGTATCTAAGCCTAGTTCATTGCGTACATTTGACTCGATCTCCGCAAGTATCTTCGGGTTCTCTTTCAGGAAGGTGATCGCATTATCACGACCCTGCCCGATGCGCTCATTGCCTTTGGCGTACAAGGCGCCACTCTTATCCACCAAGCCATACTTCACACCCATATCAAGCACCTCTCCGGCGTGTGAAACACCCTCACCATACATGATTGAGAACTCTGCCTGACGGAACGGTGGCGCAACCTTATTCTTTACTACTTTGACACGGGTATCGTTACCAAGCACCTCATCACCTTTCTTGATAGCGCCAATACGCCGCACATCCAAGCGCACTGAAGAGTAGAATTTCAACGCATTACCGCCCGTTGTTGTCTCAGGGTTACCAAACATCACACCGATCTTCATGCGAATCTGGTTGATAAAGATAATGGTTGTTTTGGTACGTGAAATCGATCCGGTCAGTTTGCGCAGTGCCTGGCTCATCAGGCGAGCATGCAAGCCCATATGAGAGTCACCCATATCACCTTCAAGCTCGGATTTCGGTGTCAAAGCTGCTACTGAGTCAACAACAATAATATCAACGCCACCGGAGCGAGTCAGCATATCGACTACCTCAAGTGCCTGCTCACCAGAGTCAGGCTGTGACACCAGCAGGTTTTCAACATCAACGCCCAGATTCCCGGCATAAACAGGATCAAGTGCATGTTCCGCATCAACAAAGGCCGCTTGCCCCCCCATCTTTTGTGCTTCTGCTACAGCATGCAGTGCCATGGTTGTTTTACCGGAAGATTCTGGGCCATAAATCTCAACAACACGGCCGCGCGGGTAACCACCCGCACCAAGCGCTGCATCCAGCGCCAGTGAGCCACTGGGGATAACATCTATGGCCACTTTCGCCTGATCTCCAAGGCGCATGACTGTTCCTTTGCCAAACTGTCGTTCAATCTGACTTAGTGCAGTCTCCAAAGCTTTAGATTTTTCAGACATACTTCCCCCTTGTTCGACCCTTTGGCCCTAAAAATGAGTGGTAAAGACTTATCCTTTACGCACGCCAGTCAAGCCCAGTTAAGCCTTTTATTACCTACCGACTTCTCTATCCAGCTCACCACTTCGCAATCGTGACAAATAGTCTTTCAATGCATCGCTCACCTTACCCTGTAGCAGATAGAGCGCCAGAAAGTTCGGGAATGCCATGCCGAGCAGAAGCAGGTCTGAGAAGTCGAGAATATTTCCCGCACTGGCCAGTGATGCCAGAATGATAAACATCAGGAATATCAGCCGGTAAACCATTGAGAAGCGCTCACCAAACACGTAAGTCCAGCAGCGCTCACCGTAATAAGACCAGGAGATCATCGTAGAGTATGCAAACAGCACCACCGAGATGGAGAGCACCACTGGGAACCAGGAGATCACAGAGCCGAATGCCACAGAGGTCAAGGCTGCACCTTTGCTTGCCTCAACCAGCGCGACATGTTCCGGCGCGTTGTAAACCCCGGTGATGATGATCACCAATGCAGTCATGGTGCAGATAATCACCGTATCGATAAAAGGCTCGTAGAGTGCCACCAACCCCTGACGAACAGGGTATTTTACACTGGCGGCAGAGTGAGCGATGGCGGCAGAGCCAATACCCGCTTCGCTGGAGAAGGCAGCACGCTTAAAGCCCTGTATGATGACACCAATAATACCCCCGGCGACGGCAGTTGGTGCAAATGCCTCGGTTACAATCAAGCCAAGCGCAGCAGGGACTTCACCAATATGGGTTAAAATAATCCAGATGCATGCCATCAGGTAGATGAAGATCATGGTTGGCACCACTGCCTCTGCTGCATGGGCAATTCGTCGAATACCACCAAGTATCACAACACCCACGGCTGTCGCCATAAACACACCAAAGACCCACGGGAACTCTCTAAAGAAAGCCACCTCATTCTGTACCGCACCCATCGCCTGAGACACCTGGAATGCATTACCACCACCAAAGGAGGCACCGACACATAGAAGGGCAAAAAGGATCGCCAGTTTCTTTCCAGTCCCCGCCATCCCCTTCTCTGCGAAACCTTTGGA